>JAQBNQ010000326.1 GCA_028288545.1 Bacteroidota bacterium | reverse complement strand
TTTACCGTTGCGAAATAGCAGTCGCACCATTCTGCGAGCCTCGCTATGGTAGTTGATATAGGCAATTGTTGGTTGCAGGGTTATACCATTAAAGTGTTGATCACTCTTTTGTGCAATGGCAGAAGCGCATGTGAAAATGAATGCCGATACGAGGAGAAGGATCTTATTCATATTATAAGGTTTTATAGGATGCATTTTGGTGAACTTTCGTTTTGATAGAGCTATTAGCAACTTTCATCTTTAACAAAGGCCTTGATAACCTTGGCCCTAACGTTGCCCGTATTTCTCAACGTATAACTTTCTGCAGCGGCAGGAATAATAAAGGTTTCTGCATACTGAATAACCTGCTGTAAGCCGTTTGTTATCACTATAATACTTTCGCCTTCAACCAGGCTCAATACATGGCATTGATTGTTGGTGTTTTCCGTTATTTCAGTATCAAATTCAAAACGTTCAATTGCGTAAAAATGATCGGGATGCGTGGAAAGACGGATAAGCTCCCAGTCTTTGCCCTTTTTTATCGTTGTTTGCCTTGAAATGAGTGTGTCGGTCACCACATCGCCTTTTCTGTTAAAATCAAGGTTCTCAAATGCCCTGTCAATATTCAGCGTTCGGGGATTGCCGCTCAGGTCGGGCCGAAGCCAGTCATACATCTTGAAAGTGAAGATGTAGGGGGTAGCACTGATCTCAAGGACCATATTATTTTTACCCGAGCAATGTACCGTGCCGTTAGGGATCAGGAAGAGATCATGTTTTCTTGCAGGAAAGGTTTGCACGTAATCTTTGATCTCTACCGGTTCATTTTGCTCAAAGCTGTTTTCTAAAACTGTTTTAAATTGTTCTTTGTCGATATCATCCTTGAAACCGAGGTAAACTTCGGCATCTGGCCCGGCATCAAGTATGTAATAGGTTTCGTCCTGTGTAAAGTTTTCACCAAAGTTGTTTTTGGTATATTCAACAGAGGGATGGCATTGCAATGAGAGGTTTCCTCCATCAAACGTATCTAAAAAATCAAACCTGATCGGGAAAGCATCGCCAAACCTGGTGGCAGCTTTACCCAAAATGGCCCGGTTATCCAGTAATAACAAGGTGTCGAGCGAAACCTCGAGCATATTATTGCCGCTTTGCAGCAGGATGCCATTTTCCGGGGCAATCAGTTCAAACGACCAGGCATAGTTAACAACGTCTTTGTTCAAACCATTAATGTTGTTTTTGATCCATTGACCACCCCAAACACCCGGCTCAAACCATGGCCTTGCCCTGAACATGTGGCGGGACATCGCTTTGAACGCGTTTCTTAATATGTCGCCTGTTGTCCAGGTTATTTCAGTGATCCGTTGCTCGTCAATAATGAGGTCAATTACCGGCAAAAGTTGTTTTTTATGCCTGTTGAGTACAGGCCAGTCAATAAAATAAAAACGTTTGTACTGGATTTTAGGATCAGTCGGCAGGTTTTCGCCAAGGTTGCAGATCTTATTTGCTCTCGACCGGAACTGGATCTCATTTTTGGGTACATCGATATAAAGTAGTGGGCATTGCCATCCCGCAAGGGCGGCACCCGTGCCGTATATTATGGTCAGTGTACTTTCGGCGGGCTTTAGGCTATGGAGTTTTCCTGCATCAAAAAAATCACTGAGTTCTCCTTCATATACCTTGCCGAATAAGGGGTCATTACCACCATCATATTCAGCAGTCATTTCATGGATAGCGTCTTCCTGCTTTAAAGCTGTATTGACATTAACCCAGTGAACCTTAATACCAAATCCGGTAAATTCGTCATTCAGACTGCGGATGAGCTGATCCCAGTATACACCTGAATAGCCGTCTATAACGAGGTTTTCGTTGGTTGAAATGATCCATTTTGCCAACGTTTTGTAACCGGTGAAAATCTGGCCGGCTATTTCATAAGTAGGATAAATATCATATTCTGATTTTTTGACTTGTTCCTTGTGATCCGGAAGTAGAAACTGTTCTGTGTTTCTCATCGTTTCAATATTAACCACATTCGATAAAACAGATTTATTCATGCACTTATATGTTATAATGTGCAAACATATTCTATTTCATTTAGATTTCAAATAAGTCTAAAAAAAATAAAAACTTAGGAACTGCGCCTGCTTTCTACCGTGTAAACAAAGCTTTCGGCCTTATAGTAGCCCAGGTTATACTCCATTGGCCTTTCTCCCTGGTCATAAACAAATCGCTTCCTGATCAGGACAGGGCTGCCAGGATCTATCTCCAGTTTGCCCGCAATGAATTTATCTGCGGCTTTTGCGCTTATCTCTTCTTTTGAGAGATCTGCTATTACAGAGTGTTCATTTTCAAGCATTTCATAAAGTGGTTTTTTGAAGTCCTCTTCTCCTGATAGCCCAATCCTGGGGTGAAAATACGAAATGAAATACACGAAAGCTTCTTCGGTGTTTCCCCTCAGTCGTTCCATTTTCAATACTTTCTTATCTGTTTTAATATCGAAAAAATTCGCGATGTGGTCTTCAGGGAAAACCCAGCTCACATGAAGCTCGTAGTTTTTTATGGTAATTCCACGGGCCTCCATTTCCTGGGTGAAGCTTAACCAGTTCATTGACTTTGAACTCATTTTGGTATGAGCCACCTTTGTTCCAAGCCTTTTCTTTCTCACCAGCAGTTCCTCGTAAACAAGCTTGTTGATTGCCTGCCTTAACGTAGTACGTGATATAGCCAGTTTTTTAGCAAGGTCCACTTCGTTGGGTAATAATTTACCAGCTTGATACTCAGGCTCGCGGATGAGCTCCCTTAATAAGTTCTCGGCCTGTATGTGTAATGGTATGGCGCTTTTATGATCGATGGTGAGTTTCATTTTGAACCGGAAGTAATTGCGGAGCAAGGTAATAATTTATCAGGAAAATAGGCGGAGCCCCCAATATTTAGTGCCTTTCCATCTCTCTTAATAAAAATAAATTGGAAAAATTTTGGATTTTTACAATATGATAGTATGTTTGTACATATTATAAAAATTCTGCCCCTACTATCTTATAAAAGGCAGTAACCTAATTTCAAATTTTACCTGCATGAAAAAACACCTACTTATTCCTTTGGTGCTGTTTTGTTTTATTTTTTCAATTGCTGAAGCCCAGCACGCTTCTGACAAAATTTTAGCCGGGAAAATTCTTGCCGATACGCGGCTTGATACAGTTCAATTCAGAGCTCTAAAATTGTTGTCCGGTTTTTCTGCCGGTACCTCATACAATGAAGTTTGGATCCGGGATTTCAACACATTTATTAACGGCTCATTACAGGTACACCCCGGGACTGAGGTGAAAAGCAAATTATTAATGTTTTTCAGGATCCAGGGTTCGGGTGGTGATATTGTAGATGGTGTAGTTGACAGCGCAAAGGCGAGCGTGGGTTATCAATACCGTTATTCACCTTTACTGCCCGGCTGGGCCGCGCACAAGAATACTGTAGAGACCGACCAGGAATCGTCACTTATCCAGGCCGTAAAGAAGTACATAGATTTTACCGGTGATAAAACCATACTTGATGAAAAAATAGCTGGCCGGTCGGTTTTACAACGGATGGAAGATGCGCTGATTTACCTGCAAAAGGAGAGGTGGTCTGTAAAGTATGGCCTGGTAACCGGTGCCACGACAATTGATTGGGGAGATGTGCAATCCGAAACAGGGTGGGGTGTTACCATTAATGATAAAACTAAATGGACCTTGGATATTTATGATAATGCCATGTTTGTGAAAGCGGTACATGATTTCCTTTCTATGGCGCCTCGTGGATATAAAGCTCAAACAAATTGGTCGGCGGAGGCTGCGAAAGTTACCGCAAATGTTCGTAAATACCTTTGGGACCCGGCCGCTCAAAAATACATCCCTCACATATACCTTAATGGAAGTCCGTTTTCTCCCGATTTCAACGAAAAGGATATTCTATACACCGGGGGATCGATATGCGCGGTTATAGCAGGATTTAATACCCCGGCAGAGGTCCTGGAAATAAACAAACAAATGCTCGCAGCTGCGGCTAAAGAAAATCACGCAACTATTGGGATAACTGTGTATCCTCCTTATCCCGAGAAGGAGTACCCTAACATGAAGCCTTATAATTATCAAAATGCGGGCGACTGGACATGGTTTGGCGGACGCATGATCGCGCCGCTGGTTTCTTATGGCCATGCACAGGCGGCTTATGCCGAATTATTGCCGATGCTTGACAGGGTGATAGTCAATAAAGGCTTTTTTGAGTGGTATGATGTACGAACGGGTGCGCCCAAAGGTTCCGGGGATTTCAGGGGCGAAGCCGGTGTTTTATATGATGCCATTACCGTTTTAAAGCAGTGGGCTGTTAAAAACCGGTAGCCGGCCAACTTGATATAATTAGAAGCAAACTATAATCCATTATTCATGAAAAAAAATAATACCATAAAGGTAGCTGGAATTGCTTTGCCCTTTCCCGGCGGTAGAAACCGGCCTCCTGGTGGTTACAAACCGCCCTGAAACAACTGTTGTGAAGCATTCCAATAGAGACCCATTTTAAAAATAACCTATAAACAATGTTATGAAGAAAAATCTTATCTACTCAATTTTGCTCACCTTGCTGTCTTTGCACACGATGGCACAGGTTAAGATCAGCGGAAAGGTTACCGATGCTAAGGACAATTCCGCTTTACCTGGTGTAAGCATTAAAATAAAGGGTACCCAGGGTGGCACCCAATCAGATCTTAATGGAAATTTTACAATACAAGTTACCAATGCCAATCCTATACTGATATTTTCATACACTGGCTACGCCAGGCAGGAGATATCAACAGTTGGTAAAACTGTTATAAATATCCAACTGGTGGGAGCACCCAGCGCGCTCAACGAGGTGGTTGTAATTGGTTACGGTACCGTTAAAAAGTCAGATCTTACCGGTGCTGTTACAGGCATCAAAGGCGACCAGTTAAATGATAAGCCGGTTGCCAATGTAACGCAGGCCCTGCAAGGTAAAATAGCAGGTGTGGAGGTTAGCGTTAACAGCACGGCACCTGGTGCTGGTGCTAAGGTACGGATCAGGGGTATCGGTTCCATCAATTCAAATATCGACCCATTGTATGTGGTAGATGGTGTGGTTGGTGTGGACCCGAACTCCATTAACCCGCTTGATGTTGCCTCGGCCGAGGTATTAAAGGATGCATCGTCAACAGCTATTTACGGCTCACGCGGTGCTAATGGGGTGATCATGATCACCACAAAACGCGGCCGTTCGGGT
>JAQBNQ010000287.1 GCA_028288545.1 Bacteroidota bacterium | reverse complement strand
GCCTTGCCTTAACGCTCTTCGAGATCTTGTCGATAAAGCTTTGCGATATGTCGTTATCAATATCCAACTCAGCATCGCGGGTTATCTTAATGGTGTAGGCTTCTATTTTATCAAACCCGAACATGGAGAATACCTCGGGCAGGTTATAGCGGATAATGTCATCCAGCAGAATAACATAATGATGGCTGTTATGCGAAGGCAAAATGGTAAAGCGATTAACTACATCAGTAGGTACTTCTACAAGCGCGTATTGTTTCAGTGCCGGTTTTCTGCGGGCTGATAATTTAATGGCCAGGTAAATGGTCTTATCTTTTAAATAAGGAAACTGCTTTACCTGCGTTAGCATAATAGGCACAAGCGCCGGACGAACATTTTCGTTAAAGTAGTTTTTTACAAATTGTCCCTGCTGTTTGGTAAGATGCTTCTCGTCAATTATAAAGATGTTATGGTGTTGAAGTTCGTGCTGAACTTCTTTATAGATTTCTTCAAACTGTTTGCTTTGGTCTAAGACCGTTTGCTGAACTTCTTCCAGTATCTTTTTGGGCTTAAAGTGTATGGTGTCCTTCGCTTTTTTGCCTAAAATCAACAGGCGCTTAAGGGTTGCTATGCGCACACGGAAAAACTCGTCGAGGTTATTTGAGAATATGGCCAGGAAGCGCAGCCGTTCAATTACAGGCACGTTTGGGTCGGCAGCCTCCTGCAATACACGTTCGTTAAATGATAGCCAACTTATTTCGCGGTTGATAAACCTCCCTGTCTTCTGCATAAAATGATCTTCGTCCTAAAAGGCTGCGTCATCTCTTTACTTTGAGTAGTATAAACGCAGGGGCTCTAAAATACAAGAAAGGGATTAAGTAGGAAATGTTTAGTTGGAGTTAAGGCTAATTTAACTTAAAGTTAAATCCAGATGCCGTTAGGTAGCTTATGCTTTAAACGTCCCCGGCAATCGCGTTTTACATTGCAACTTTCGGTAGCAAGGGTTAGGATAAGCAGAAGCATTAATACCAATTGAACGGGCCTTTTCATAGAGTTTTTGTAACAATTACTTAACGGTGGGCTCTTTTGTAAATTGCTTTCGCCTTTTAGGGGGCCGAAATAGGCTTAAAATCTCATTTTTTCTTATTTTTGCATCGAAATCCGCCTAAAACGCCTTTTTTTAGTAAATATTACTCTTAAAAGATGTTATAGAAAGTTAAAACGCCCCTAAAAGTATATCCCGAATCCTAAATTTGGGCCTTTAAATTTATTTAACCCAAAAACTAAAAAAAGCCCTGAAAAGAATCTTCTTGACAATGACTGTAGCTTTCGCAATTTTAGCAGTAAGCGCACAAGGAACAACTAAGACTGAAACTAAGACAGCCGCTACAAAGACTGAAACTAAGACAGCTCCTGCAAAAGACGCTAAAAAGACTGACGCTAAAGCTTCTTCTACTAAGACTGAAGTTAAGTCTACTAAGACAACTGAAACTAAAACAACTCCAGCTCCTAAGAAATAATTTTTCTTTAGAGTATGTTTGTATAAATCCCGGTCAATTGACCGGGATTTATTTTTTTATACCAGCCTCATCAGATGCCCCAAGGCATTTTTGTTTTTTAAAGCAAAAAGTATTTCGATTCTACCTTGGCTAAATCCTCTCTCCCTTCACTGAGACAATTCCAATACCGCATTCCGAAATCTGCATTCCGCATTTCTCGATACCTTATATATACACCGGTTTTTGAAAATCACTGAACTGGTTAATGAACGTTAAAGGAATTCGATATTTGAAGTTTGGCATCTGGTTTGAAATAATGCTTTCATTCGTTCACAAAAACAAAACAAAAAATGAAAACGATCAAAAATCTGGCGCTAATGTTTGTAGCTGCTACCATCGCACTCGGTGCGAGTGCTCAAGGTTCAACAACCAAAACCACAAAAACCGAAACTAAGTCTGCAAAGACAGAAGTGAAGCCTGCTGGTAAAACTGATGCTAAGGTTACTAAAACCGAAGTAAAGTCTACCAAGACTGATGCTAAGTCTACGAAGACTGAAACAAAGAAAGAAGCGCCTAAGAAGTAATTAATTAGGTTTCTGGAAAATCCCGGCCATATGGCCGGGATTTATTTCTGTAGATTAGAAGAACTTAAAATAAATTCGTAAACACATTAACTCAATTAAAAACTAAACAACATGAAAACCATCAAAAATCTTGCACTTTTATTTGTAGGCGCCCTTATTACTTTAAGCGTAAGCGCACAAACAACTCAATCAACTGTTAAGCAAAGCGGTAAAGGCGGCGACAAAACAACAACGACTACTACTAAAACCGACCCTAAAGCAGGAAAAGCAGAGGTAAAAACAACTACCACTGAAACAAAATCAAGCGATAAGGTGGATACCAGCAAAAAGGGCCCTAAAGGCGAAACTGTATATACAGGACCTAAAGGCGGAAGTTACTACCTTGACAAAAGCGGAAAGAAAGTTTATCTTAAGAAGTAATAATAGTTTTTTGGTTTTTAGGGTCAAACGAATCCCTTCCGCAAGGAGGGGATTTTTGCTTTTATAAAGGCGCCAGGAACCTTAAGGCGCCAGGTACCATACTTATTTGCATGGGAGAGTAGCCGATAAATTCGCCGTCCATATCAATTGGCAGGGGCCCTGCTGAAGATTCTATCTTAATTTCCGTGGCTTCAAGATATTTAACCTCCGGATGATCTAATTCAATACACTTTTTAACCGAGCCCAGGTTCTTCAGGTAATCCCATATAGATATTTCGCCCAGCACCACTATGGCAAACTTTCCATCAGTTGCATTAGCCGAAGGAGCTATACCAAGTCCCGCTCCAAAGTATTTGCCGTTTGCCACTATAAAGTTCATCACCTTCCCCTGGTGGCTAAAACTATCTGCCACCACTTTTACGGGTTGGTTGCTATAGCTAAGTAGCGAGGTTATTATCGCCTTTTGATAAGTAACAGTGGGCCCGAATATTTTTGAAGAGTTAACCAGCCTTTGTGCGATGGCTCCGCCTATGCCAACATCGGTGATATTGATAAAATAGCGTAAGGCATTAACTTGCTCGCGGTTGTTGTAGTTTACAAGACCAAGGTCAACGTTTATCAGGCTATCCTTGTCAACCAGTTGTTTAAGAGAAGTAATATCGGGGGTGACGTGGATGGTTCTCGCAAAATCATTGCCGGTGCCATGCGGCAGTAATCCTATTCTTAAATCATTTTTTTCAAAGCCTTCAGCCCTTGCCTTCATAACGCCGTTAGCAATTTCATTCAGGCTGCCATCGCCACCAACGCAAATAATATGAGTGGCACCGTTCTTTACTGCCAGGTAGGCGAGTTCAAGCGCATGGTCAGGTTTTTCAGTAACACATTGCTCCAGCCCGTAGCCTGAACCAAAAACACTTTGTATTTGAGCAAAGAGTTTATCCCTGCGCTTTACTTTTCCGTGAAAAACAAATACCACCTTTTTCATTTCACATTTCAATTTTGTTCAGCATTCAAGGAAGTCCTATTCATTGGCCTGGGGCGGAATACCGTTTCAGATTTCAAATTTCCGATTGTATTGTCTTGTGTCTAATGCCTAATATCTCATGTCTATTCTTGGGTGGTACTTAATTACACCGCTTCCTTTAAATCATAATTGATCATAACTATCATAATAGATCAGCGTTCTATTGTATCTTATGTTTCAAAAATACTACCCGAAACAGGCACTACAAGGTCGTGTGGCAAAAGTTTAGATGCAATGGCCCCTAACATATTTATTCCCCCGGGTATGGCCACTGATTTATTTTTCATCACAGCGTTTAATCCCACTTTGGCAACCCTATCCGGCAGCATCATAAAGGCTGCATTCTTTTTAATCACTTTCTCCATTTTAGCCGGAACAAAAAACTCAGTTTCCGTACCACCCGGGCATAAGGCCGTTACATACACATTTTTCTTTTTCAACTCCTCGCGTATTCCGCGAGAGAAGAACAGCATAAAAGTTTTGGTAGCAGCATAGATAGACATTTTGGGAACCGGTTGGTAAGCGCCCGTGCTAACCGTGTTCAGTATATATCTTCTTTGCGTCGCATCAGAGTTTTTCAAAAAATCATAGGTCAATCTAACGCAGGCATCCATATTCAGCTTCATTACATTCAACTGGTTCTGCAAATCGCCCTCATCAAAATTTCCGTAAAAGCCCATTCCCGCGTTGTTCACCAGCATATTTACATTCAAGGAGTGCTCCTTTACAAACTCAAATATTTTTTTGCTGGCATCAGCATCGAATAAGTCGGCGGCCAATATTTTTACTGAAACGTTTTTGGCTGAAAGTTCTTTAGCCAGGTCTACCAATAATTGCTCTGAGCGGGCAACAAGCAGCAGGTTCATACCGCGGTTAGCAGCCTCAATGGCAATGGCTTTTCCTATGCCTTTAGAGGCCCCGGTTATGAGTGTGTAGTTCATTACTTACTGCCATTAAATGAATAACTCTGAGTGTTAGTTGAATCAATGGTGCTAACCGAGTTGCCAAAAAAAGTAAGATCATTGCCGCTTAAAATAGCGCTGCCGGAAAAATGATATATGGTAACCAGGTCCGGCGGAAGATTCCCGTTTTCATTCACTTTTGCACTGGTGGCATCAGCCAGGGCCACGCTTTTTAAGGTCAAAAAAGTATTGCCTGCCGTTTTTTGCAATTGTATTTCAATGGTATTCCGGTCCACCTTCATAATAACAATTTGTTGAATGTTGTTATTAACCTTGTCCGTATAGGTTCCAACCCAGTTGGCGGCGTTGTCGGTTTTTTTGCATCCGGCAAAAAATACCAGCGCCACTAAGGCTGCTAAAATACTTTTCTTCATTGTGTAGTTGTTTGTTACTTGCTGCCTAAAAACAAATAATATTTCACATCGTTGGCATCCACTGTATTGGTGGCGTGGCCGGTAAAATTCAAAGCGTTTCCACTTAAGGTTGCCGTTCCTGTAAAGTGATATTGGTTTGGCCATCCAACAATGTTTCCGTACTCGTCAACGGTAGCGCTGGTTGAACTATTAACCTTAACGCTTTTTAAAGTTACATAAGTAGAAAACCCACCATTATAAGGTGTTTGCAAGGCTATGTTTAGCGTGTTGTTATCGGTTTTAGTAATAATTATCTGGTTAACCGAACTGTTAGCATTACCAATGTAGGTACCTAACCAGTTAGTAGTGTTATCAGTTTTTTTACAGCCTGCAAACAATGCCATGGCTAATACTGCCATTAAAATACTTTTTCTCATAGGTGTTATTTGTAAGTAAAAATAGAAGAATGATTCGAATGACGGAATGTTCTGATTAATAAACTAAACACATTTTTAAAATGCATTTTCTTAATCAGCACTGATAATGAAAATAATGATAATTAGCCTGCCCGAATGACTGAAGCCATTCAGTCGGGCGGGCGTTCTATCATTTTATTCTACTCCGTGAACTTCTTTTCAGTAGGTGCCCACTTGCCATGTATGGAAGTAAACAATCTGCTCCACCTGATCTTACTGAACCAGCTTCCTTCCGAGTTAGTGCTTAACCAGATAAACCATGCTTTACCAACAATGTGATCTTCTGGTACAAAACCCCAATAGCGCGAATCCTGCGAGTTATGGCGGTTATCGCCCATCATCCAGTAGTAATCCATCTTAAAGGTGTAAGAAGTGGCTTCTTGTCCGTTGATAATGAATTTACCATTCTTTCTTTCTACAGAATTGTTTTCGTACACCCTAATGGCTCTTTCGTATTGGGGATAGATAGAGTCATTTAAAGTAACTGTACTTCCTTTTTTAGGCAGGTATATAGGCCCGAAATTATCTACGTTCCACTTGTAATGGGCAGTGTCGTTAGGAAAGATATTCGGTATAGGTTCCTGCAAAACACCCTTGCTATAAGCAAAAGGTTCTAAGTGCGTCGTTACATTCAAAGCCTTCAATTTTTCTGCACCTTCTTTCGTCATCAATGCAACAAAATGGTCAGCAGGCATTCCCTGGAAACGGCCACTGATGTTTTCAATCTGCAACTCTGATAGCTGGTCTTCGGTTAAATTAAAATTTGGTTTAAACACAATAGAGTAGGGCGTGTAAAGATTTTCGGGTCTGTAAGCTTCAGCATCGTTAATGTAAAGAACTCCGTCTTTCAATTCCAGTTTGTCGCCCGGTATACCGGTACAACGTTTAATGTAATTCTCGCGCTTATCAACCGGTCGTGCTGCAACGTGCGTATTGGCATCACTCCATAGCATCTCGCGGGCTGTATTGTAATCAACGCGGTTGCTATAAGCTATACCACGTACTATATCATAGTAGGAAGGAGCTTGGTTTTCGAGCACCACTGTATCACCTGCCGGAAAATTAAACACCACCATATCGTTGCGCTTTACTTTTTCAAAGCCCGGTAAGGTTTTGTAAGGGAGCTTTATCCATTCAACATACGACTTGCAATTAAGTATTGGTATGGTATGATGTACAAAAGGCAATGCAAGTGGTGTATTGGGAATACGTGCACCATAATGAAACTTCGAAACAAAAAGGAAATCGCCTACCAGCAATGTTTTTTCCATGGATGGCGTAGGTATCATATAAGCTTCGGCAACAAAAATACGGATGAGCGTAGCGGCCACAACCGCAAACACAATGGCATCGGCCCATTCGCGAACAGTTGACCTTACCAGCGCTGGTTGCCCTTCCTTAACTCCACCGGCACCAATAAATTTTTCATTGGGCGAAAAACCAAGCCATGGAAAGTAAAATCCTGCAAACATTACAGCCGCAAAGTGTTCCCAAAAACCATGACGGCGGAAGGCTGTACTCATTTCCGATAACTGGCTGGCTATATAAAACAGGTTAACGCCCGGCACAAAAAGCATCCAGGTCCACCATTTTGGTTTTTGGATGATCCGTTGCCATTCAAACGAGCAGAGAACAGGCACAAATGCCTTCCACGGTTCAACACCAAGTTTTTTGAAAATACCGTAGGTACCTATGCGGATACCTATCATATAGATCAGAATAATAAAAAGTAATATCATATGTGGGTTTGCGGGTTTAATAAGGCCCTAAAGCGTAGCGAAAATAGAATTTCAAATATCATTATCTAATTGTTACAGATCAATAACAAGGGCCGAAGGGCGAGGGTCGGGGGACGAGGGAAAGGCATTCCTGTACTGACCTCGTCTCCCGTCCCTCGCTCTCGCTCTTATACTGACAGCAGGTCCTTCATTTCAAAAACTCCTTTTTTGCCGGCCATCCAACGGGCGGCCATCACAGCGCCTTCGGCAAAACCCCGGCGGCTTTTTGCCTCATGTTTAATCTCGATGAAGTCAACGTCGCTGGTGTATTTAACGGTATGTGTACCGGGTACATTAGGTTCGCGCTTTGCAACAATTAACAAGTCGTGGGCCACGCTTCCTACCACAGGGTTCTTCACCTCCGACTTAGGATTTGCCCCCTCCACCTCAGTTACCCAAGTGGTTTTTCTCTCCAGTTCGGCCAGTATAACTTCTGCGGTCTTTACGGCTG
>JAQBNQ010000278.1 GCA_028288545.1 Bacteroidota bacterium | reverse complement strand
CCAAACCATGTAGCCTTTCATTATGCCATGTACCTCAGTATTGAGTTGATCAAAATCTTTCAGCATGCCAAAAGGGAGGATGATGCAAAACAGCCAAACAAAAAAGGTATTGATTATAGCATACTGGCGGGGATACGGAGAATTCTTTAACTGCTCGGCTTTAGCTTGTTGCGTATAAAAATCGCGTATAGCGCGCTCCATTTCTACAAACTGCAATACTGCAATTTCTCCCTGCTCATACAATTGTTTAATAGTTTCACTTTGTAAGGCCATGATTTGGGTAGCTTTATTATTTGTGCCGAGGATATGCCTTAAATCATCATGCGGGAGATAATTTATAAGCTCGCTCTCCAGAGGTGTTTTCCATTCGGGAACGGCATAATATTGCTGGTATTCAACATTGTGTTTTTTGTTTACGCTTTCCCATATCCTGTCTTCCCGCAGTTGATAACGAAGTACTGTGAGCCAGGCCATGTGCCTGTAAATAAGCAGCTTGCTTTTTTCCGGATTGTTGAAAAAGTCCCGACTGATAAGTCCCCAGGCCCGGCTTTGGCTAAATATGCTGGTCCACATTTGCTGCCCTTCATCTGTACGCCGGTAAGTTTGCGTATTGGTAAATCCAACTATAAATGCGGCGCTTGTGCCTACCAATCCTATTATTGCCCAGGGGATGTCAAGCCACTTAAATCCGAATACCTGGTAAAGAATAACAGGGATTACACCAAGTACAAAAAGCTTGTATATTTTTCGTCTGGTCCAAACCAGGAACTCTGGCAGTTTATATGATTTTCCGGCGTGCATGATCAATAAATGGTTTAGGCCGGTTTCAGGTATCGTTTTAACTCTGCCGCTATCTGGTAAAAAGCAGAACGCGTTTGAGGTAAGGTGGCAAGGGCGTTCAGTAATCCAAAATCATGGATCATGCCGTTGTAACGTACTGAAGTTGTTGGTACTCCCGCGGCATCCAGTTTTTGCGCATAAGCTTGTGCGGCATCACGTAAAATGTCGCTTTGCGCAACAATGAGCAATGCCGGTGGCAACCCCTGTAGTTGTTCGATAGTAGCATTTAAAGGCGCTATGTATATCTCTTCGCGTTGTTCTTTATCCGGTGCGTATTGGTCAAACATCCACTGTATCATTGCAGAAGTTAAAAAGCGGTCGGTCCCAAACTTTTCGTACGATCTTGAATCGAACCTTGCATCGGCAACAGGCCAAAGCATTACCTGGAGCTTAATTTGCGGGCCTTTCCTTTTTTTAGCCAACATTGCGGTTACCGTAGCCATATTACCCCCTACACTATTCCCAACAATTGCCATATTGCTGCCGTCAACATTGATCTGATGTCCGTTCTCAGCCACCCACTTGGTAGCGGCGTATATTTCATTGATGGCCTGGGGTATCGGGCTTCGGGAGAAGGGGTATAATTCACAAACACAGCTGCAAATCCGCTTAGTACTACAATATCGCGCAACATACGTTTATGTATCTGGTAATCGCCCAGGATCCAGCCGCCACCATGCAAAAAGATAAATACGGGCAATTCTTCGTTGTTACCTGTAGGCCTTACAATATTTAATTTGATATTGAAACCATCTGCTGTGATTTGTTTTTCGGTTTCAACGATGCCCGATAAATCAACATTCACCGACGTCTGGGCGTTTATCAATACCAGGCGGGCTTGTTCTTTGGATAAGCTCTCAACCGGAGGATTTTCGGGGTTATTCAATGTTTCCAAAAATTCTTTTACCTCCTTCGATAGCTTACTATCGGTGGCATAGTCCTGAATTTTGAGTTTAGATTCTTTAGTTTTCATATTTGTAAATGTTTGTTTTGTAGATTTATTTGTTATTGTTCATTAAGTACCCGTTTTTCCGAGACTAAAATCTTGCGGATATAATGCAGGCGGATTGGTATTTAAGAAATAGGGAAAGTAGGTGTAGCAAAGCCGGCCAACATCATAAATCTCACAAACTTCTGTGGCTTCAGTTGAGGGTATAAAATCAATTTGCCCCTGTTCATTAAAATATTCTTTAGTAATCAGGGCGTAAGTATGTGTATCAATACTATTTTTTAGAAGCCGATGCGCTTCTACAACGGCCTGTCCGAATAATTTGGAATAACTGCCTACAGCAAACCTTCCTATCACTCCATAATGCACTACCAGTTTAATTGACAGAGCGCTGGTTTGCGGAAAACTTTCTTTAAAGGTTTCGAGCCTGTTTTTGAACGCCTGAAGCATAGCTTCAAACTGTGACAGTATTTCTTTAACCGGGAAAGCCGGGCCGTGCCTGTAAAAGAGTATGGCATCACCTTCAATTTCCGAAATGTTGAATGAAAGGCGGTTGGCGTCGATAATTGATTCAAGAAGGCCACAAACAATCAGGCTGCCTGCCTCATTTTCTGTTTCTGCAACAAACCTTGAATAGCCGCTGATGTCTACAATAAAAATGGTTCCCCTGTGATCTTCGTTCATTACTGCGATTCTTTAATGAGATTTTTTGTGGATGTTTAGATGACGGTTTTACAGTTGTTACAAAGCCTGGCGTATTTCAACATTGCCGCCTAAATGCAGCACAGGGCAGTCAAGGGCAATGTTTGCAGCATCCTCGTATGAACCAGCTTTGATAATGATGAAGCCCCCAAACGATTCTTTTGTACCCAGATAGGGCCCGTCGGATATAGTTCTGGTTGAATCCAAAACTTTCCCAACGCCGTCAAAACGGGGTGGAATGGCAACTATCTTGTCTTCTGCTTTAAGCTTGCCAAACCATTCACCCCATTGTTTTAAGTTTTCCTGAAACTGATCTGGTGTGGGTTGTAGCTGTTTAGTCTGATAATCCCTGCGGAATAATAATAGATACTCCCTCATTGTACTGAATTTTTTATGGATATATAGTAAGGTCGGTTTATTCATCTTGCAGCGGCTGTTCAACCATCCGTAACGAATCGTCCATATATTCGCCCCCTTCGCTGAAACTTTCTTCATTTGGATTAAAATCTTCCGATGGCATTTCTGCTGATTGATCGCCTTTTTTGTGAGGATCACTGTGTGATCCGAATAGCCAGTTTTCCATATTGCTTCTTTTTAATATTTAATTTGTTGCCTACCTGTTTTTATCGCCAGATTTGGAAATGTGACCTTATGCCCAATCACCAGCGACGCGGCTTTATACTATTTGCAAGTGTGATGCCAGGTGTTATTTTGCTGATTTTTAGACACTTGCTATTTGTTTAAAGTTTGAATCGCACCTTATTTCGCCGAACGCGCTAATGTTCCACTAAATACGGAGCTTTACCACGTGGGCCAGGAAGCAACACAGGCAAATTGGAGAAATGAAGCCGTTCAAGTCTGGAAAAGGGGAATTGTGTTGCCAGCCGTATAATGCGCAATAAAAAGCTATCGGGATTGGAATTTATTCTTGAAACCAAAACAACTAACAGCAGGAAGAGAACCGTGCCCTATTGCTGTTGGTTG
>JAQBNQ010000266.1 GCA_028288545.1 Bacteroidota bacterium | reverse complement strand
AGTCATTTCTCGAAAAGCTTTCCGATGTTAAGGTTCGGAAGAAGATACCCTATTACGAATACGTGGCAAAAAATATTGGAGTGCGAAGAGACAGGGGAGAGTTTATCCTGGCAGCCAACCCGGATATTTTGATGGATCCGGCCATCATACAAAAAATTGCGAAGCATCAATTGAGCGCGGACTGTTATTACCGGGTAAACAGAGCCGATTACCTGAAAGGCCTTGATCAAATTGATCCTGCAGAGGACCTTCAGAAAATCCGCTCCCGGGTGTTCAGGTTCTTTCTTAAGGGCTTTACTTATACCATTGAACCGGGTACTTTTTCAACCCTAAAAACAATTTTGCTTTATTTAAAAAACAGGGCAAGGCTCTTTTATGAATTTCGGATAATCCCTTTTGAAAAACTGGTGAACAAATTTGACATACAGGTAAAGTATAACAACATTGAATTTAATATGCACTGTAACTGCAGTGGAGATTTTATTATGATGCACAACAGGGCCTGGGCTAAATTAAAGGGGCACCCTGAAGGCACTTATTTACCTATGCACACTGATGCCTTTACCGTTGCTACGGCCTATTTTTCGGGAATTACGGAAGTTGTTTTTTTTGAGCCTGTTTACCACCAGGACCATGGCCGTAGATTTACAGCAGATAATTCGGACGCGGATATTTTTGCTGCTTACATGAAGTTTGAGGAGGACGGAAGGCAGATGCAAAAAATGGGCAAGGCCATTATTTACAACGACGATAACTGGGGATCGGTTAATGAAGTCTTTGAAGAAGAAACCTTAAAGTAACAGGTCCAAAAAGTTAATCAGGCCCTTTTAGTAAACTCGAAATTCACAAACTCAATATTACCCTCACCCCATAGTTTAGTGTTATCTAAAACATACCCCGGCCCCACAAGGTCCTTCATTTTCGTCTCATCGTAATATTCTGCCCAGGGGCACCCACCGTCAGTAAATTTTCCAAATTCTTCAAACGAGGGTTTATTGCTTGCTTCCCATCTCTGTTTTGGGTACATCAAAAAAACTGCTTTACTGCCGGGCAATAAATATTTGTCAATATTGTCAAACTCTACTTTGGCCACCTCAAAGGGTACGTGATGCAATACGCCATGAGCCAAAAATGCATTATAACTATTTGGAAACTGATGGGTAATTGAATCCATCAATTCAAATTTTGCATTATGAACGTTAAACAGAGCGGTAATGCGTTTTAAAAATTCAAGTTGTACATTTTTGATCTCGGCATAAGTATAGGACCTCGCAGTTTTTGCATAGGTCATTCCGTCGTTGCCCAGTCCTCCGCCAATTTCCAGTACATCTCTATCCTTAAACATTACGGAATACTTTTCATATTCCCAGCCCCGCTCATGTTCCCAAAATTTTTTAAAGCGTTTGTATTTGAACTTTAGCCACCAATCGGGGTATTTCATTAAAGTTTCTACCCGCCGGCGGCCCGAACCTTCGGGTAGCCTGCTCCACCAATTTTTGTTCTGCTCAAAGAAATCTTTAGACATAACCACCGCTGTATTGAAGGACTAAAATATTTGTTTTTACTTCACCCGTATATTTATTACCATGAAATATTACCTATCGGTAGTAGTTGCTGCGCGAAATGATAATTACGGGGGTGATTTTGAAGAGCGCTTGCAAAACTGTATTACCTGGTTTGATGGTTATGCTAACCGATATGGATTAAAGGCAGAGTTTATTATAGTAAACTACAATCCGGTTGAGGAAAGACCTTCACTTTTAGAGGCAGTTACTTTTCCAAAAGCAAGTAACGTGGACTACAGAATAATTACCGTGCCTAAAGCTTTTCACGAAAAAGTATCCATGGATGGCTTAAAAAGAAAAATTCCGATGTACGAATACATTGCGAAAAATATAGGAATACGCCGCGCTACAGGCGAGTATATCCTGGCCGGCAATCCTGACATATTGCTGGATCCTTCCATCCTGAATTATATCGCCCGGCAAAAATTGCAAAGTGACCATTACTATCGTGTAGACCGTTGTGATTATAAGGCTATTGGCAAAGCTGTAACCATGGATGACCTGGAAGAAGTGCGGAAAAGAATTTTTGTTATACACACCCGGGGTTATGATTTTGAAATTAAGTCTCAACCCTTTTTCTTTTTAAAATTATTATGGGCCAAAATAAAAACGGCGCTTATTTCGGGCAAAAAAGCCTATGAGGCAAGGTATCACCAAAGAAGTTCGGCGTATCCGATGCCATATAGAATTCACACCAATGGTGGCGGAGATTTTTTGCTGATGCACCGAAATAGCTGGTATAAAATACATGGCAATCCTGAAAACACTTTTCTTCCCGTTCACACAGATTCAATTGCTGTGGCTATGGCAAAGTTTTCGGGTTTAAAGGAATTTGTATTCTTTTACCCGGCATATCACCAGGATCATGGCCGCAGGTTCAGTTCGGGCCAGGCAGATGAGGAAGTTGAAAAAATGTACCGGCAGTTTCTTGAAGATGCGAATTGGATGGAGCAAAATAAACAGGCCAAAATTTACAACACGGAGACATGGGGATTTAGTAACGAAACATTTGAGGAAATTTTGGTAAAGGAAAATTAATGAAGCCCTACATTTCTATCATTGCAGCATCACGTAACGACAACCATGGCGAGAACATGGGTAAGCGAATGCGCATGTTTGTAAATGGCCTGATTGCCCAGGCTAATAAGTTCAAATTGTCAATGGAGTTGATCATTGTAGAATGGAATCCACCGGCAGAAAACACCTTGTTAAACGAGGTGCTTCCCAAACCAAAAGCCGATGACTTTCTTTCGTTACGGTATATAATTGTGCCAAATGAAGTACACAAGCAATTCCGCTTTTCGGATAAACTTCCGCTGTATCAAATGATTGCCAAAAATGTTGGCATCAGAAGGGCAAAGGCTGATTTTGTGCTTTGTACGAATGTTGATGTTCTATTTTCGAATGAGTTGATGGAGTATCTTGTTCAACAAAACCTGGATAAAAATAATTTTTACCGGACTAATCGCTGCGATATACCGGCCGCGGTTGACGAAACATGGAGTGTTGAAAAGCAGCTTGAATTTGGCGCCCACAATATTATCCGTCGCCTGGGGTTTGATGGGGAGTTGATGAATATGGGTATTATGCCGGCCTGGGTATATAACTACCGTTGGCTGGCTAAAATCATTAACCGGATTAGTGCATTCAGACGCAAAAGATATTTTACGCCGCTTGAGTTGGAGTTTTATTCGCTGGACACAAAGGCTTGTGGAGATTTTACAATGATGCACCGCGATGCATGGTTGAAAATTCAAGGTTATCCCGAATTAGATCTTTACTCAATTCATATAGACAGTATGGGTGTAATTGCTGCGAAGGCCAGTGGCCTGAACCAGGCCATTTTTCCGCCCAGGGCTTGTATTTATCACATCGATCATTACAATGGATGGGAATCGATGACAGCATTGGAGAAAGTAAATTTCATTAACCAAAAACCCGGTATAGGTTGGGATATAGTTTCAGAAACTGCTATGCAATTACTGACAGATAGAACCTCCTATAACTTTAACAAAAGCAGCTGGGGCTTTGCCGACACCACATTTGAAGAGATATCCTTTAATATAGATTAGACAGAGGCAATCGGCTACTTTCCAATATTACGTTGGTTGATTCAGGTCAAAATTTACCATCCATTGTACTCCAAACTTATCTACCAGCATTCCGAAATTCTCGCTGTAAAAAGTTTTTGCCAAAGGCATTGTTACCTTACCGCCAGCTGAAAGACCCTTGAATAAACTGGTGGTTTCTTCGTTGCTTTCGGTAGTAATTGAAATAGTAAAATTATCGCCCGTGGTTACGGGTCCCATTGACGACGGTTTATCGCTGCCCATTAGAATGGTGCCTTTGCCAATAGGCAATGAAATATGTACCAGTTTTTCGCCTTCGGTTGGCGGCATTGGCATATCCGCAGGTACTTCTTTGTACCTCATAATTGTTTGGAATTCTCCGCCAAATACTGTCTTGTAGAAATTAAACGCCTCTTCGCAATTACCGCCGAAGCCTAAATAAGGATTTAATGCTGCCATGATCTGTTTGTTTTTTGTTTTTAACTATGTTGCAATCCGCTCGTATCGAACACAAAAGTACTTTCATTATTTTAAAGTTGCGAGGGGTAAATACGGCATTTAGCGGGTTAATTACGACGAATAGATTATTTGTTCTACAAACCTTAAGTGTGTCTATTTCAATAAGATTTGAAATTCTACCAACAAACCACATCTTTGGTGAATCTTGTAAAAATGCTTTTTTTTAATTTATCCAATTTATGGCTAACTATAAATCCCTTGAAGAATTAGTAAACATTGATTCGCCCAGCGGCTATACGGCCGAAGCCTGTAAATATATTTTTGATTACCTGAAAGGTATCGGCTATAAGCCCGAGTACACCAATAAGGGCGCGGTAAAGTGCAGCCTCGGAAAAAAGCCTACGCTGGCTATTACCGCCCACGTTGATACCTTAGGCGCTATTGTTTCGGGCATCAAAAAGGACGGGACCTTGAATTTTAGTCCGATCGGCGGCCTACTGCTAACGAGTGCTGAAGGAGAATATGTAAATATTATTACCCTAAAGGATAAAGTTTATACCGGCACCTTACTTTTTGATAATCCATCGGCCCATGCTAATAAGGATAGGGAAACACAAAACCGCACCATATATAATATGCATATCCGGTTGGATGAAGAGGTGTATTCGAAAGAGAATGTAACTAAGTTGGGTATAAATGTTGGTGATATCGTAGCCTTTGAACCACGATACCGCGAGTATAAAAGTGGATTTATAAAATCGCGCTTTATGGATAACAAGGCCGGTTGCTTTGTTTTATTTGAAATTGCCCGGTATTGCAAACAGAAAAATATTATGCCCGATGTGGAATTATTTTTCTCCAACTACGAAGAAGTAGGGCACGGCGGAACTGTAGGATATAGTGATTCAGTTAATGAACTATTGGTTATTGACATGGGCGTTTTAGGCGATGCCTGTGAGGGCAACGAAGTAAAGTGCTCTATATGCGCAAAAGATTCGTCGGGGCCTTATGATTATGGATTCAGGAAAAAATTGGTGCAGTTAGCCGAGAAAAATAAAATACCCTTTGCCATAGACGTGTACCCTTATTATGGCAGCGATGGCAGCGCCGCATTAAGAGCGGGAAAGGACTATAAAGTTGCGCTGATAGGGCCCGGCGTAGCTGCTTCGCATGGGGTAGAACGCACTCATAAAAAGGGAATTGAGGCAACTATTGATCTGTGTTTAAAATACATTCAAAGCAGGTAGGCACTTTTAAAATATTATGCCGCTTAAACCC
>JAQBNQ010000218.1 GCA_028288545.1 Bacteroidota bacterium | reverse complement strand
CATAATCGTTCCTGATAATGAAGTTGCGCGAAAGCTTTTTGGTAACAAACTGAATCAACAGATCTGTTGGCATATGAAACAGGTCTTCCCGTTCCCAATCAACCGCTTTCGACATAACATTAAATGCAATACCTACGTTCGCCTTTGCAAAAGCTGCGGTCACCAGTTTTTGAAAGTATTCAAACATCTCATCAAAACTCAGTTCGCGCTTTTCAGTAAAAACGCCGTTCATTACAATATAATCGAACGAGCCCAGTGCCTCAGGGTTTTCCAACAGATCTGCCTGGTAAAATTTAAGCGTCGGAAATTTCTGCCGGCAAACGTTCACAAATTTCTCTGAAAGATCGAGACCGCTATAATTAACACCTTCTATATTATGCTTGAGGATATACTCCTGCAAATGCGCTGTACCACAACCAAAATCAAGCAGGGAAAAACTCTTTAAACTTGTTTTGGCAAATTTGCTTACATCCAACATTACCTGGTATCGCGTATTAGCGTCATCTTCCTTAGGCCAGTCCATTCCAAGGTGGCTATCGCCGTGTTTATCGAAACAATTTTCGTAGTGACCAACAATATCTGTGTACTTCTTTTCGCTCATATCAAGTCGTAAGCATTTAAATATTCCTGTATCTGTTCTTTCGAATTAAACATCATCACATCAATAATAGATAGCCAGGGGATAAACTCATTTTTAAATTGGGGGTAAACAACAGGCCGCGATTTGATAAAGCTAAGTTGAATATTATTCTTTTCAAAAATATCCTTTTGGTAAAGCTCTGTGCCCCCAATTGGGTTAATGTAGTGGTCAGCTTTTTCACTTTCGCATATTTTTAAAATGCGATCCACTCCCTTTATTGCGCCATAACTGTAAACCTCAGAAGCCACAACAATTTCAGTTTTTATTTCAAGGTGTTGTAAAATCTCCTTTAAGCTGTTCAGTATAATAGCGGTAATAAGCTTTTCTTCAGTAAGCATAACCTTTTTGATGAGCGAATATGTAAACTCATAATACGGTGCTTTGGAGTAAGCCATTTCAATAGACTTAAGAAACTTTTTTCTCCATTTTTCATCCGGCGAAACTTCAATATCCTTAATAATACGGTTCTGGCTGGCATCCTGTAAAGGAATGGTAAAAAGGTTATCCTTGCCGTTTATCAAAATCCTGTTCCTGTTTACCCAGCCTTTGTTGATGTAATTCACATCATCAAACACAAAAAATTTGTCTACCGAATTTATTAATTGAAAATACCCGATGTAAGGAAACAGGTACGGCTGCATAATGGCCACTTTCATTCGGTACCGGTTTTGGGTTCTTTTAATTGTAATACTCCTGTCTTCTCTCCTCTCACCCTATATCAATTTTCGTTAGGCACACTCCTCAAATTCCTGATTTCAAAGATAACAGAATAATGCTTTAAGCAATTAGTTTTCGCACAAAGCTCTTGGTATTTTGCCAGCGCCAACTTAAGGGCTTTTCATAACCGGTTTGCCTCGCCTTTTTCATGGTGCGAAAAAACTCAGCGTAACTCCCCTCATCCAAATACGCAAAAGCGAGATCTCTTAAATGCGTTGACAGACTGTTCACAAACACATCCTGGTACTGCGGGTAAAAATATTTCATGGTATTTTCCACCAAAAAAACGCTGTTAGCAAATAGCTTCACCTTTTTAGTGTGCATAATACCTCCTCCATGTATCCGGTAAACACCGGTTACCTCGTCAATATATATGCCATCTCCTTTACTCAACAAACACAGGTACTGAAACCAATCCTGCTTAATGGTAGTCGCGTACCAATCAGGCATCTTTTCAGGATAAGAACTCGCCCTGAAAACAACGGTTAGCGTAGGTATGTAAGTTCCCAACTCAACGTATTCTTTAAAATCCAGGCGGTTGTTTTTAAAGTGGCGCTCCATTGGCTCCTTCATTAAATCCTGTTTCTCGTAATACTGTTGTACATTGGTAAAGCAAAGGGAACAATCAGGGTTAGCTTCTAAAGCATCCACCTGCTTTTGTAATTTTTTGATGTCAGTCCAATAGTCATCACCATCTAAAAATGCTACATACTTAGAACCCACTTCCTTTCTTCGCTTATTTAATGCCGAAGCGTTTCCTCCGGAACCCAGGTTCTTTTCGTGCAACATCAATTCTATCTTATCCGGATATTTTTCCTTTAACCGGATACACACCACACGGGTATTGTCAGGTGAGCAGTCTTCGCCAATAATTATTTTAAACGGAAAATTGACCTGCTGCATGGCAACGCTGTCCACAGCCTTTTCTATGTAGTTTTCGTGATTGTAGGCAAAAACCAGAACGGTCAACAATGGAACCGGCTGTGCATTATTTTCATTCACAAAAACGGGATTTAATTGCAGCAAAAAATCGGTTGTAAAAAAACAACATTTCGGTAAATATTAAAATTGGCCCGCGTAAGCCTATTGACTTTTCTTATGGTCAGCCAAAAATTTCTCTAAGCCAATGTCGGTTAGCGGGTGGGCAAAAAGGCCCAGTATAGATGAAAGCGGGCAAGTTGCAATATCGGCACCCGCCTCAGCGCATTTAACTATATGCAGCGATGAGCGGATTGAAGCAGCAAGT
>JAQBNQ010000175.1 GCA_028288545.1 Bacteroidota bacterium | reverse complement strand
CCTTGCTTGGTGATCCAATTATTATTTTGAACCACGGAGATCAATTTACTGACCCCGGAGCAACCTGGGTAGATACGGCAACCGGAGAAAGTGGAACTGTTAAGTCTACCACTACGGTTACTACCGATGCCGATGGTCTTTTTGTAATAACATATACAGCTACCAACAAGTATGGCTTAAAGGCTTCTATCACCCGGGATGTGGCGGTTACGGGGATATCAGCCAGCTTTGATATAAGCGGTATTTACCAACGCACCGCTGGCGCACCTGATGACACCGCCCATATTACCAAACTTGGCAGGGGGCTTTTTCAAACAGATAATGTTGGGGGGAATGTTTATCATGATGTGGGCGTTTTTTTGATAGAAACTGATTCCAGCATTCTTATTCCGGATCAGAATTTATCAGTTAGTGGCGCTGCAAGTTTTACCAATGCTACCATAAACTATACTCCACCAATCACAATTTCGTATGGTGTTTTAAACCCGGGTTACGGAACGCAAACGCGAACGTTTATTAAACAATGAGCCGGATTTAGCATTTTTTGTAAAAACGCCTTCCCTTTTTCAGGAAGGCGTTTTTATTGATAATCAGGCCATACAGCGTTGGTACGAACAATACAATGTGTTAACAGGTCTTAAATTGAAACAAAAATTGTTCTATTTAGTACTCAATAGTAGTTTATCGACAATTGGGTAAAATTTTTTTATTGTCGAAAACGTTATTTTAGCGCAAATTGAGCAACAAGCTATTTTGATGTTTTTGTGATGGCATTTTTATTTTTAACCGAACTTTAAACCCTTAGCCCGTGAATATTAAATTTTTCAGGACTATCGCAGTTTTTCTGATATCGTCTGCCTTTTGTACCCCGGCTTTTTCTTCTTACGGATTTAGCGATTCTACCCAAGGAGCAACCTGTATAGACCCACTGATCTGCAAGTTGGATAGCATGTCGTTTTCGTTATTTACCCGCGATAAGTTTTTTGTGGATGATAACCAATTGCAGGCCAGTATTAATATGCCTATTGCCACGATTCCGCAGTATACTCACGCAGAGGTGCAGGAAAAAATGAAGCTGATACCTTCCATGATGCCGCTTGATTATAACAGCAGGGTACAGGACTTTATAGACTTTTTTGCCTACCGCAGAAGGACGCTAATGACCCGCTGCCTGGCTAACTCACAAATATATTTCCCTTTGTTTGAGGAAGTTTTGGACAAAAAGGGCATTCCACTTGAACTTAAGTATTTACCTATCATTGAATCGGCCTTTAACCCGGTAGCGGTTTCAAGAGCAGGCGCAACGGGCTTGTGGCAATTGATGTATGGTACGGGTTCAATGTTAGGCCTTAATATTAACTCGTACATTGATGATCGTCGCGACCCGGTTAAGGCTACAGAAGCCGCAGCCGAATTACTAAAGAAACTTTACGACATGTACGGCGATTGGAACCTGGTACTTGCTGCTTATAACTCTGGCCCCGGAACTGTTAACAAGGCCATAGCCCGTGCGGGTGGAGTGAAGAACTTTTGGGCGATACAGGGATTCCTTCCTGCAGAAACAAGGAGCTATGTGCCTACTTATATTGCTATGGTTTATGTAATGAATTATTACAAGGACTATAAGCTTGTGTCTGCTGAGCCAAAACGTGAGTTGTATACTGTAGACACCGTGCTAATAACGTCGAAAGTAGGCTTGAAGCATATCTCGGACGTATTGGGTATTTCGGCTGAGGAATTGCAGTTTTTGAATCCCAGCATTAAAACAGGAATTATCCCTTACACAGCAAACGGTTTTCCGCTCAATCTGCCAATCAACTATTTTGCCATGTTTGAGGCCAGGAAGTCAGACATTATGAATGATTCTTCGTTGATGGTTCAGAATTTTGAACCGGTTGCTGCGGCAGCCCCAAGGGTTATCTGGTATAAGGTAAAAAATCATGAAACGCTGAATACTATTGCTGCTAAGTACAACACTTCGGCCGGTGCCATTAAAAAGTGGAACAAACTGAAAGGATCCGCGCTTTATACGGGACAGAAATTAAAGATTGTTTCGGCGTCGCTTAATACGGAGTCTGCATCTTATGCGCAGGCTTTTACCCCTAAAGTAATTGAGAAGCCACATACTGAAACAGTAAAAACTGCTGAGCTTAAACCCGTTGTTATGGCTGATAGCAATGTTGCAGTTAATACAGATACAGTTAAGGATACCGTTGCGACATCTCCAACAGCGTCAGCAGGAATTAAACTTGACCGAGATTGCAAATGCGTTTACCACGTTGTGCAACCCGGCGATACCCTTTGGAACATTGCTCAACGATACCAGGGCGTAACCATCGATAAGTTAAAGGCTGATAACAAGAACCTGATGGAAAGGCCGATCAGGGTAGGGGATGTGTTGAAGATATTCATGTAATTACACGGAGTTTTGTATTTTTCTAAATACTAACTTCTAAATATCAATTACTCCTAATCAATACGCTCTCCAAAATATTTCTTTCTCCCTTTGCCGGGATATACTGGATAATAACCACTTTCCGGAATTTTCTGTACGACAAAAATATTTTAAAGTCTGTCCGGTTTGATTTTCCTGTTATATCTGTTGGTAATCTTACAGCTGGTGGTACCTGTAAAACGCCTCATGTTGAGTACCTGATAGGAATGCTTCAATACCTATACAAAGTATCTACTTTAAGCAGGGGCTATGGTAGAACCTCGCATGGATTTTTGGTGGCAGATGAGCAATCTACCGCATTGCAAATTGGAGATGAACCCCGGCAGTTTAAAGCAAAGTTTCCAGAAACAATTGTGAGTGTTTGCGAGGACCGGGTATTTGCTATACCCAAAATCTTATTTGACTACCCGGAAGCAGACTTGATATTGCTGGACGATGCATTTCAACATCGGGCAGTACGGCCGGGGCTTTCTATCCTGGTTACTGAATACAATAACCTGTTTGCAAGCGATTATGTGTTGCCGGTTGGATGGTTGCGCGAGGCCCGTTCCAATTATCACCGCGCCGATATAATTATCGTTTCCAAATGTCCCGCTAATCTATCAGAGGAAGAAAGGCAGAGAGTTATAAGTATTGTTAATCCGTTCAGGTATCAGAAAATTTATTTTTCGGCTATGCAATACGGCCAGCTGTATTCGTTTATTGATACGCGAGTTAAAATGCAATTGACCAAGGAGATTGATGTGCTGCTGGTTTGTGGTATTGCCCGTTTTGAAGAACTAAAGAATTACCTGCAGGAAAAGGCGGCAAACGTTTATGTAAGAGATTACCGCGATCATCATCGTTTTGATCGTTATGATTTGGAGGCTATAAGGGA
>JAQBNQ010000169.1 GCA_028288545.1 Bacteroidota bacterium | reverse complement strand
TATACCATGCACGTAGATGAAAAGGACGGAAAGGAAGTTTTGGTTTGCACGGTTGGTAAAACAGTTTTACTATACGATTACCGCTGCCTGGCCGATCTACATACCATGCTGAAAAAACACGACGATTGGATGGAACTTGGCAGTGCTGATGAACAGAAGCCAGCAAAAGAAGGAACCGTTGAAGCATGGGGCCGTTCAGAAAAAAATCCTGTGGGTGGCTGGTATGGACTAAAGAAGGGTCTACGCGGTCGCTTTGGAATGTACATTCCGCCTTTAATGGAGGCCTTAGGCCTTGCCGAAGTAACCCACGACCCCAAGGGAAATAAAATGAAGGCGAAATAAAATAGAGATAAAAAATGTACGCGGGACAATTAAAAGAAAGAGAATGACTGTGCGGCTTATTTTACTTTTTGCGCTTTGTTTAACTCTTTCATCCTGCCCTTTTCATTGGAGAAAGCATTCGCCTGCTCAAACTAAAATTGAAAGTCACCATTTTATTGACACTCTAAAGACCTATGAGCCTTTAATCTACAAAGGCAAAGTGCCTGATGATTTTTACACTTACTACGGCTTTAGGGATTGGTGGAGATTTCCTTTGGTGTACCCGTATACAATAACTTGTATTGATGTTTTAGACTATGGCACCATTGTTAGCGATAAGGACAAAACGGATATTACAGCAGGGGGTGGAAGTCAAAGCTTAAGCACCTATTTTGATGAATTTATTTTTGATAAGAATGTATTTGTTGGTGCAAAGAGCAAGTCCCCTTTTGATGCAGATACGGTTAATTACACTGAACAGTATTTCATTTTCAAATTTGCAGATGGAAAAAGCACCGACATTGCCGGCAGCAATAATTTAAAAAGCAAACTGAAAGCTATTCATTTTGCAGGCGACACCTCTTTTACTTCAATAAGAAAATACGGCGATCGGTTTTAAGCATGAAAATCAATTCTTCTGTTTCGACCGACTATTTTTTCTATAAAATACATTGGATTGCTATAGGTAAACAATGGCGGAAATAGCAAGCTCATCTTAATTTCATTAAAAAGGGTTTATACCTGATAATTCCATCAGGTATAAACCCTTTTGACAAGTAAGTACGCAGATGATTGTGGTGCACTATCCGCAGTGTATCATTTTTCCGTTTTGGCATTAAGTAGTATAGCTGCTTTGATGGTTTCAACATCGCTATTTAAAGAAGCCAATTTGCCTTTAACTTCGTCATTCTGTTTTTCCAGCGAATTATTTTTTTGCTGTAAGTCGGTTATTAGTTTTAATAATTGCTGGGTGGCTGAAATGTTTAAAGTGGTTAATGCTTCGTAGTCAACAGCGCGGAAATCGTTTACCTGCTGACCGTATACAAACACTTTGCCTTCTTCTTTAGTGTTGACGCTAAAGCCTGTTGCGTTTGCATTTGTTACGGCCAACATTTCCTCGTGTCCATCAAATATTAGTTTTACTATATCACCCGGGTTCAGTTTATTTTCAACCGCTACATATCCACTTTTTAATTCGGCCGGCTTATAAATGTTAGGGATAACATCAGTTAGTTTGTTAACCGCGTTAGGGTATATTTTTTCAACCTCCTGTGCTATTACCTTTTTAAATTGCTTATTGCCTTTTCCTATGGTGTCGATAAATTTATAATCGGTAATACGTATTTGGCTCAAAGTAGTTAGGTCAGTAGCATTATCCGAAATGGCGATTACATTTTTTATACGCGCATCGGAATATGCATCAAACTCGGTGGCTGCAATACGGCCGGTGGCGTAAATAGAATATAGGTTAGCCGTAGTACCCGGATTTGTGCCCGTGGTACCAGTACTTGCCAGGTATCCGTAAGCGCCTGGCGCATAACCTGTTGCAGGGGTACTTACTACCAACCTTGCCTGTGTAGGGTTACTGCTGCCAAAGCCTGTATTTCCGTTTTTAAGCACAACCATTGCATCGCTTTGTGCTGCCATAGACTGTCCGTTACCTATACCAAATATTCTATCGGTTAATGTCCATGCTGTTTGCGAACCCGGATTATAGCGCGTGTTAAATGTACCAATGGCAACTTCGCCATACGATGCCGCCTTTGACCCAAACCCTGCAGCAAATGAGTTTTTACCGGTTGAAGAATCAGATCCTCCAAGCGCTATCGATTCAAACCCGCTGGCTAAATCGCCGTTACCGGCGCACATACTTGAAATACCGGTAGCAAAGCCATTGTTACAAAGGGCAACACTGGCGGTACCACTGGCTACGTTAAACTCGCCCGAAGCAAAGGATGCAAAACCACTTGCCGTGTTTGTATTGCCAAGTGCTACGGCATAACTATTTGTAGCTAAACATAGGTACCCGGCAGCAAAAGAACCATAACCGGTTGCAGTATCCAGGTAACCCAAAGCTGAACTGTTATTTCCACTCGCCAAATTAACCTCGCCACTGGTAAAGGAGCCCTGGCCACTGCTTGTATTATCATACCCCGTTGATGTACTATAAATACCGCTGGCAGTGTTTTGCGCACCGGCGCTAAAAGCGCTCTCTCCACTGCTTTTACAATAAAAGCCTAACGCGGTAGGACTAAAGCTGCCAACCGCTGAATCCCTTTGTCCTAAAGCAACCGCACCGTTGGTGCTGGCATAGCTATATAAGCCGCCAACAAAGCTGTTTGACCCTATTGCACCGTTTGCAAAACCTGCAACAAAGCTTGAGCCGCCCGATACTACATTGCTGTTACCAAATGCCACGCTGCCATTGCCACCCGAAACAATATTGTTTTGGCCTCCTGCAAATGAGTATGTACCGCTCACGGTATTGGAGTAGCCTGCTGCAAATGCACTGGTAGCAGCATTGCTTATTATGTTAGAATCGCCCACAGCGTCAGCATATGACGCGCTAACACTGTTTCTGTAACCAATTGATGCCGAGAAATTGCCACTGGCTACGCTGTAGTAGCCTATAGCAGCCGCTGCTGCGCCATTTGCTTTATTACCTTGTCCCATTGCTATAGAGGCGGTAGCAGATGCTGTATCCTGCCATCCTAAGGTCATGCTGGCAAAGCCTGACGCGATGCCTTCATTACCTATAGCTGCGGATTCACTGCCACTGCTAATGTTGCCGTAGCCCATAGCCTGCGAATAGTCACCTATAGAGTTACAATAAAGTCCCATTGCCATGGATGCAATGCCCGAAGCTACCACCAGGTTACCCATGGCAAAACTGCTTCCGCCGCTGGCTACGTTGGCATTGCCCATAGCAACGCTACCCAAAAGGCCCGAAGCAGTATTCCCCGTACCCAAGGCTATGGCAGCAGTGTTGGTTGCTTTATTGGACTGACCGATTGCGATTGAACTGGTTGCACTGGCAACATTGTTTTGTCCGGCGGCAAATGAATAATCGCCGGTAGCCGAATCGGACTGGCCTACGGCGGTTGCACCGATACCTTTGGCCACGTTATTTATTCCAACTGCCATTGAATAATTTCCTATCGAAGCATCGTCCCATTGTGTTGAGGCAACATTACCTGCGCGGAAAGCTGCTTTACCCGGGTACCACATCATACGTGTCCCTGCGCCTGTAGTGGAAATTGTGCCTGAGCCAAATGTACCGGTAGCCAATATGCCATTGACTCCTGCTATGTGCAAATTAGCCGCTGGTGAAGTAGTACCAATACCCACATTACCTGATGATAAGAACCGCGCCCTTTCGGTATTATTGGTTTTAATTACCCAATCAACAGCATCGGTAGTGCCAATAAAATTTGTTGTGGTTACCGTACCGGCGTTACCAGTTAAAGACCATGCATTGGCCGATCCCGGTGTACCTGTGGCGCCGGTAACTCCTGTTGCACCGGTACTTCCCTGCCCACCAGTCGCACCGGTAGCGCCCGTATTACCTTGTGTTCCTTGCCCACCGGTAGCACCCGTTACACCGGTTGACCCCGTAGCACCGGTATTACCTTGTGTCCCTTGTCCCCCGGTAGCGCCAGTTGGACCGGTGGGTCCTGTCGCACCTGTGGCGCCTGTGGTTCCTGCTCCGGTGAAACCTGTATTACCTTGTAATCCTTGTGCACCAGTAGCACCCGTTGCACCCGTTGCACCGGTTGGTCCTGTTGCTCCACCGCCAACGCCCGTAGCACCCGTAGGCCCGGTAGGTCCTGTTGAACCAGTAATTCCCGTTCCCGTGGCACCGGTGCCGCCTGTAGCGCCGGTTGTCCCGGTTACTCCCGCAACACCAGTGGCGCCTTGATTTCCTGTAGCACCTGTGGGTCCTGTAACACCTTGTACACCCGTTGTGCCCGTGGCTCCGGTTATACCTTGTGCACCGGTTGCTCCCGTCGCGCCGGTATTGCCGGTCTGTCCATTATTTCCTGTGGCACCTGTAGCACCTGTTGCACCTGTGGCACCTGTGGCACCGGTTGGCCCTGTTGCTCCCCCACCCGCTCCTGTTGCTCCTTGTAAACCGGTGGAACCTGTTGGCCCAGCAGTACCTTGTGGACCCGTTGGGCCTACAACGCCGGTGGCACCTACAAGTCCTTGCGGACCGGTAGGACCGGCTAAGCCCTGGATGCCCTGTGTGCCTTGTGGTCCCGTATTTCCGGTGGCACCGTTGCTTCCTGTTGCGCCTTGCACACCTGCCGGACCAGTTGGTCCTTGAGGGCCTGGGGCACTATTGCCTGCAAATAAAGCGTAAGGCACACTAATAAGTTGCGATGCTCCCATATCATTATATGTGCCTGAGTTGTTTATTTGCGCCTCAACCTGCAAATACTTGGCGCCGCTGCCCCACGAAACTGAAGCAAGACTTATTGAACTGCCGATCTGCATATTTACCAGGCCGAATTTGTTAGCAGTATCATTGTGTGTTTCCGTATAAACAATGGTACCGGTTGCCGATATATCGTGAATAGTGAAACGGAGAGAAACAGGTGTACCTGAACTAACCGCATTACCCTGGTTATCACGAACTACCGCCTGGTAATTTACCTGTTGTGGTACCTGTGCCAATAATGTAGATGTAATGCTAACAAGCAGTAGAAATGTACATATTTTCGCCCTCATAAGAATGTTGTTTGTGTTATTTAAAGTTTAATGGTTAGTCAAACCGGGGCAAAGGTTCGCATTAAACAAATGCTGGTGTGTCCAAAATAAAGCCAAATGTCTTGTGCCTTGGAGCAATGACATATACTTGTTAATCGCAATTGTTATAGCGCCATTTTTTATTTCCAAAACTGGCTATATTGCCATACGAATCTTTTTTCTATTATGCGCAAACAGGATCACCTTGTACAACTTATTGCTACCTTAAGTCCCGCTGAGAAAAGAAATTTCAGGCAATTCAGTGCGCAGCAGGGCGATACAGGTTACATGACATTGTTCGATGCGCTGGAAAGCGAACCGCATTATAATGCGGGGCAGTTAATGAAGAAGTTGAATCTTGATTCGAAGCAATTGCGCAACGGCAAATATTATTTAAGTCAAAGTTTGCTTAAATGTTTGCGCAATTATGAACAGCCTGCAGTAAACGTGCCCGTAAATCGTTTGGTTGAAATTAGCCGCAGCGAAATATCTATTCTACTTGGCAGGGGATTGGTTGACTATGCCCTTGAAATGACAAATAAAACGCTTGAACTGGCGATGGAATACGAGATGTTTGATATGGCTAATAACTTAATGGCTGTAAAATATATCTGCCTGCATAACCTGGAGCGTTTTGATGAATTGAATGAAGCTTTTTTTGACGAACGCGAAAGGCTGGCAAGGGTGGCCACGGAATACAGGACTTTACACCGGATTAATTGCATTGTTGCACAGGCCGAAAGGAAAAGAGAGGTGAAGTCCTCCCTGGATAAAATACCTGATTATGCGATAATGAAGCAAAAGCCGGAAACGCTGCAAAGCCTGGTGGCACAGGAGGCCTGGTTTGATATCATGTTTAAGTTTTACACCATTAAAAAGGAGCGCGTAAAAGCGCTGGAGACCGCCCGTTTGCAATGGAAACTATACGATAAACATAAATCGATAAGGAGAATTGCTCCATTTATTTGGGCGAAAAGCTATTTATACCTCATAGAGGCAGAAGCCGAATCGGGTAGTGCTAAAAAGGCGATTGAGCTATTACATAAATTTGATTTGATATTGCAGGATAAGGCAAAACCTGTTTTAAGCAAAGGAACTACTCAAATGTTTAAAGCGCATTTATATGCACTTAATTTAGCTGCTCTGTTTAAATTAAAGCGATTTAAAGAATTGATTAAAGAGGCTGAATCGCCGGATTCTCCGGCATTACAACGGCCGCTATACGAGCAGTTCCTGATACTTCTCTCTTATAGCGTTGCCTTGATGCATGAAAAACAAAGCGACAAAGCCATTATTAAGTTAAATGAATTATTGCAGCTAAATGCCCAGGAGCGCCAGGACCTGCAGCCCTATATCCGTCCGGCAATTATATTGTGCCAGTTACAATTGGGTAATTATCAGGTAGTGCCTTACCTTATTAAATCTGCTAAGGCCTGGATGAAGCGCCAAAAAATAAACTCACGCGAAATAGATCTGTTTTTTAGCCTAGCCTATAGCATCGCGAAAGCTCCCGCTTTCCAAAAGCCACAAGCATGGACAAAGCTACAGCAGACAGTAGCCACAAATAAGTTAACCGCGTTAAACCGGGAATTGCATTTAAGCCATTGGATGAAACGTAAGGATAAACGATAAAAGTTGCCAGGGGCTTATACCTAATTAAATGTCTACTTACTTAACTCACCCACACTACGATGTATAAATTCCGTAAGCGCCTTTCCCTTTAACATACCTTGCGCCAGCAATGCTAAATCATACAATTGGCGCACGTGTTCAGTATTGTTTTCGCTTAATAATTTGGTTATAGATGGGTGATTCGTATTTACCACCACATTCATTTGCTCGGGCATTTCGCCCATCATGGCAAACTGGCCGCCGCTCATACGGCTCATGTCGCTCATCCTGCGCATAAATTCGCTTTTGGTAATTTGTACAGGTACTTCTTCGGGCGGTAATGCCTTTAATTCAACCTGCGCATGTTTAGTGTCGATAACTGCGGTAAATAGTTCTTTCAGTTTTTCCTCTTCTTCCTTGCTAAGAACGGAGGCAACTTCTTCATCTTTTTCAATCAGCTTATTCAAGGTATCGGCATCTACCCGTTTAAACGCAACATCGTTATGCTTGCTTTCTAAAAACTGGATGAAGTGTTGATCAATATAACCATCCAGCTTAAGAACCTCGTATCCATATTTTTGAGCATTGTCAATATATGTATGTTGCGCTTCGTGGTTAGTAGTGTATAGCTGAACTAGTTTTCCTTGTTTATCTTTTTGCAGCGTTTGCGTATGTTCTTTCAGTTCATCAAACGTATAGCTCCTGTTTTCGGTGTTTTGGAATAGGCAGAATTTTTGGGCAATGTTGTAAAACTTGTCATCGCTTAACATGCCATATTTTACAAACATGCCAAGGCTTTCCCATTTTTGTTCAAACGAAGGCCTGTCGGTGTTGAAAATTTCAAGCAGCTTATCGGCAACTTTCTTTACTATATGCTGCGATATCTTTTTAACGTTAGGGTCGCCCTGCAGGTAACTGCGCGAAACATTCAGCGGAATATCCGGCGAGTCAATAACGCCTTGCAATAAGGTTAAAAACTCCGGCACTATCTGATCTACCGAATCGGTAACAAACACCTGGTTGCTGTACAGGTGTATCTTATTACGGTTAAGGTCAGTGTTTGGTTTGTACTTAGGGAAGTATAATATTCCCTTAAGATTGAAAGGAAAATCTGTATTAATATGAATCCAGAACAGAGGCGCCTCGCTGAAAGGATATAGTTCGTTATAAAATTTCTTGTAATCTTCTTCTTTAAGCTCGTTTGGTGATTTAATGTAGGCCGGCGTTGTATTATTAATAATGCGGGGCACTGTTTTCATAACTGGTTTCTCATCCGGGCCTTTTTCTTCCTGTTCAACTTCCTCTGTTCCAAAGCGGATACTGATAGGCAAAAATTTGCAGTACTTTTCCAATACCTGTTTTATTTTGTATTCCTCCAGATATTCTTTTGATTCATCGTTTATGTGGAGCACTATGTCCGTACCGCGTTCAGTTTTGCTAGTAGTGGTGAGTTCAAATTCGGTGGTGCCGGTACATGTCCAGTGCACTGCTGGTTCCTGCTTGTAACTTTGGGTAAAAATTTCAACCTGGTCAGCCACCATAAAGGCCGAGTAGAAGCCCAGGCCAAAATGCCCGATAATACCAGCCTTATCATTGCTTTCAAATTTTTTAATAAACTCTTCGGCACTTGAAAGTGCAATAGTGTTAATGTACTTTTTTACTTCATCCGCCGTCATACCAATACCGCGATCGCGAATGGTAAGGGTTTTAGCTTCCTTATCCAAAATCACTTCAACATATAGTTCGCCCAATTCTCCCTGTACTTCGCCCATCTTGGCCAGTTTGCTTAACTTGGTGGTGGCATCAACGGCATTGCTTACCAACTCACGTAAAAAAATTTCCTGCTCGCTGTACAGAAATTTTTTGATGATGGGGAAAATGTTTTCGGTTGAAACGGAGATAGTACCTTTTTCCATGCTATATTTTTTGGGTTGGAGTTTTGCAAGATTTGTGCCAGCGCAATTTAACAGACATTTTTGCAAAAACAGGTGTCAGTATTGCTAAAGAAAAATAGTAGCCTTAAGCACCGACTTATTGAGC
>JAQBNQ010000368.1 GCA_028288545.1 Bacteroidota bacterium | reverse complement strand
GGTTGAACTTAAGGTTCGGCGCAAATCTGTATTTCTCAATTCGCACATTCGCGAACCTGCCTGTCCGGCAGGCAGGTTCGCACATTCGCTAATTATTTTGCTTTGCGCATTATCTTTATCAAGCAGTGCTCAAACCCCTCAACAACTTTTTACTACGGCCAACCAGCTTTATAAAACAAACCAGTTTGAACAGGCTGCTGCGAGCTACGAAAAAATATTGCAACAGGGATATAAAAACTGCGAGGTTTATTACAACCTGGGCAACTGCTACTACAAGTTGAATAATATTGGCAAATCAGTACTTAACTACGAGCGGGCTCTGCGCCTTTCGCCGCGCGATGAAGATATTCAGAACAACCTGAAGATCGCTAACATGAATGTTATTGACAAAATACTACCGGTGCCGCAGTTGGGCATAATAACCTGGTGGAATAATTTTGTGTGTTCCAACTCATCGCATGGCTGGGGTGTTTATGCACTTGTTTTGGTTTGGATAACACTTGTGTTCTTTGCCGTTTACCTGTTTACTAATTTCCGCAAAACATCACTTACCCTCGGTTCCGTTCTATTGTTGCTTTCCTTTGCATTTGTAACGCTCGGTTTCAGACAAAGCGAAAAAGAACAAAACTCGGATGCTGCCATTTTGATGATTTCTAATTCATTTGTAAAGAGTGCCCCTGATGCTAATGGCAACGATCTGTTTATGTTGCATGAGGGTGTAAAGTTTCAATTGCTTGATCGCGTTGGCGAGTGGAGCAAGATACGCCTTGCCGACGGAAAGGTAGGCTGGCTTGATAAAAACACTTACGAAAAAATTTAATCCGTCCGGCTTTTAGTCCGCCATTTTCGCCTATCTTTATTCCAATATTTTTATCACTATAAACTATTGGTATGGGTTTTGTAAAAGAATTTAAAGAGTTTGCTATCAAGGGCAATGTAATGGATCTGGCAGTGGGTGTTGTTATTGGAGCAGCATTTGGTAAAATTGTATCTGCACTTGTTGGCGATATTATTATGCCCCCTATCAACCATTTAATGGGTGCCGGCCAGGATTGGCGCACGGCAGTGGTTGGACCCGGAATTAAAATCGGGGATTTTGCCGGCACTGTGGTAGACTTTTTAATAGTGGCTATTGCTATCTTTTTAGTGGTGAAGGGAATAAACGCCATGAACAAAAAAGAAGCCGAGACTCCCACTGTACCCGTCGAACCATCATCAACCGATAAATTGCTGATGGAGATACGCGACTCTTTGAAGAAGTAGTGTAACGCCTTTGTAAATAACGCCATTTATAAAATTATGGCCCCCCTCCGGTTTTTTGCTTTAGTTATTATGTCCTCCTTTTCGTTTTTTGCTTGCGCACAAAGCGCAGATGGCGATGTATTGCGTCAAATTATCGGCCAGCATCCCGAGCACTTTGATTCTGTATTGGCTAAAAAAGAATATTACCGTTTACAGATTATTTATACCCAGGTTGACAGGGACGAAAACAACCAGCCGCACCTGAACTCATACGCCCTTGATACGGGCAAATGTTTTTACTACTGCGCCAGTATGATAAAGCTGTTGGAGATACCTTTGGCCATGGAAAAAATAAACCGGGTCAAAAATTTTCCGGTTAGTATTTATGATTCCATCGTTATTTCGGGCGATGCCTGTGGCGACCAAAATGAAGCTGCTTATCGCAAACGGGGAAATTTTAGTACGCCGGCACAACTGATAAAAGAAATGTTGCTGGTTAGTAATAACCACGCGTTTAATCCGCTGTATGATTTTTTAGGTCAGCATTATTTTAACGATAGGGCACACCAATTGGGATATGGCTCAGCCGTTGTGTGTAATCGTTTTGCAGGTTGCGATACTTTTCAGAACAGGATTGGCAGTGCCGTTATATTTTACGATAGAACAAACTCCAAATTAAAATACCTGCAGGAAAACTCCTTTAATCGCGATCAACCCAAGGTTACGGGTATGAACACGGTTGTTGGCAAAGGGTTTTTAAACGGCCCTAACGTTGATCCGCCAAAAGATTTCTGTTACAATAATTATATCTCCCTTGGCGATCTTCACCGCCTGGTTATCAATCTTACTTTCCCACAATTGCAACAGGTTAAAATGGATATGGCCCCGGCTGACTATTCTTTTATTCATAAATACATGGGCATGTATCCGCGCGAATCGGTAGCGCCTGTTTATGATGTAACGCAATACCCGGATAACAAGATGAAATTTTTCCTTTCACTGGTAGATAGTTTCCATGCTTCAAAAAATGTACGTGTATTTAATAAGGTAGGCCTGGCCTACGGCTTTGTTACCGACTGTAGTTATTTTGTTGACACCCTTAACAAGGTTGAGTTTTTTTTAAGCTGCAGTATGTATGTTAACCGCGATGAGATTTTGAATGATGGCATATACGAGTACGAATTAACAGCCTTCCCCTTTTTCAGAAACCTTTGCACCCACATTTACAACCGCGAAAGGGCAAGACCCCGGAAGTACTTACCTGTTTTTGAGCCGTGGGATTTTACCGATAGTGTTTTTTGATCCCTGCTGATAGCTGCCCGTTTGCCTCACCCGGTCTTGCTTCGCTCGACCACCCTCGCCATTTCATGGAGAAGGAAATGCTCCAAAAAAGACAAAGTCGATTTGGCTACTCCATAAGTGTGGACATTATAAGTTACAAATTGCTTCAAAGATTTAAAAAAATCTCCCTCCTTTGCAGCAATCGAAATTTTTTAACCTTGCTATTACCTTTTTACCAGAATAAATTTATGGAGGCCGGCTGCGACGAAGCAGGGCGTGGATGCCTGGCAGGTCCGGTGTTTGCTGCGGCTGTTATACTACCCAAAGATTTTAAGAACGAAACACTGAACGATTCGAAAAAGTTAAATCAAAAACAACGCGAAGAGTTGCGCGTGATAATTGAAAAAGAAGCCATTGAATATGCGGTGATGAGTCTTGATAATATTAAAATCGATGAGATAAATATCCTCAATGCTTCTATACTGGCCATGCACCTGTCGCTGGATAAATTAAAAAGCAAATTCCGTTTTATTATTGTTGACGGCAATCGCTTTAAACCCTACAAAAAAATTAACCACCAAACTATTATTGAGGGTGATGGAAAATATATGAGCATTGCAGCGGCATCGGTGTTGGCTAAAACCTACCGCGATGATTTTATGGTGCAGGCTCATAACGATTTTCCTTTGTACGATTGGCACAACAATAAAGGATACGCCACTCTAAAACACCGCAAGGCATTAATTGAATTGGGAAACACTCCACTTCATCGCCGGAGTTTTATTCTTAAAGAATTGCAGATGGAATTATTTTAGCCTGAAGTGTTTCGATTGATTCGAAATAAGGCACGGCCATCCATCGCCCAAACAACCCCAAAGAAGATCAGCATAAATACGGTGCTTATCAGCCACCAAAATCTAAATCCGCCCAATACATCGTCTACCAGGTATTGATATCCCAACCACAGAAAAAGGCCAAGCAAAATATACCCCGTAATTTTCTTTAAGTCGTATTCTACAGGATAGTACTTCTGCCCCAATATGTATGAAACCACAGCCATGCCTCCGTAACAAGCCAATGTTGCCCATGCCGATGCCATGTAACCGTATTTTGGAATAAAAAGAATGTTGAGCACTACCGTTAATACCGCGCCAGCCATTGACACCGCAGCTCCAAGTAAAGTGCGGTCGGTTAGCTTATACCAGATTGACAGGTTGACATAAATACCCAGGAAAAGATTTGCCATCAATAGTATCGGCACCACCGGTAACCCCACTCTATAATCCTTACCAATAAAATGCTGGAACCAGTTCATGTACAACATCACCAATAAAAAAACAAACACGCAGAAGATGACAAAATATTTCGTCACATCGGCATATAGCTTTTTCGAATGCTCTTTATCTGCGTGAGCAAAAAAGAATGGCTCGCCGGCAAATCTAAACGCCTGTATAAACAATGACATTAACAGTGAGAGCTTGTAGCAGGCACCGTAAATACCTAACAGTTGCAGGTTATGGTGGCTATCGTAGGGCAGCCAGTATTTCAACACCATCCGGTCAAGCATTTCGTTAATGATACCTGCAAAACCAATAAACACCATCGGCAGCGAATAGCGTATCATACTGCGGAAAAGCGCTTTATCAAATCCATTTGCCGCGCCCCGTAAATTAGGCAGCAGCAGAATCATTTTTACAGCACTTGCCAGCAGGTTACAGATAAAAATATAACCAACGCCCATTGCCGGATCATAAATTTTTCCAAGGAACGAATCCGGATGATGCTTATACGCCAAACGGCAAATGATAAGGAAGAAGATTGTGGCGCCAATATTTACTATGATCTCAATGGTTTTAATAGTCGCAAATTGTTTCGCCTTATTATCAGCCCGTAGTTTTGCAAATGGTATGGCCGCAATTGCATCCAGCGTAAGTGTCATGGCAAACCAGCGGATGTATTCAATATGGTCGGGATATTTTAACCTGTCGGCTACCGGTTGTGCAAACAGGTACATCAACACCAAAAAAGTAAGAGAGCTGGCAATTATAAAATTG
>JAQBNQ010000153.1 GCA_028288545.1 Bacteroidota bacterium | reverse complement strand
GTTTGGTGCAGGTGGTAATACACTAGGTAACTTAACAGTAAATATTGCATCAGCCGGAAGCGTTCTGTTAGGCTCAGCACTTACTGTATCAGGTACACTGGCACTTAACGGCGGCAGCTTAAACCTGGGCGGACAAAACCTAACCATCGGTGGAACCATCAATACTTCGGGCACAGGCTCAATTGGCGGTAACATTCTTTCAAACATTACTTTTAACGGCACCGGTAATGCAGGCACTCTTGCACTTACAACCGGCAGCCAGACCATCAGCAATCTTACCATTAACATCGGTGGTTCAGGTTCAGTGGCTTTAGGTTCAAACGCAACAGTTGGCGGAGTTCTTACCCTTGCACAGGGCAATATTGCTTTAGGTCATTACACGCTTACAATTCCTGTAACGGGGTCAGTACAAGGTGGTTCGGCAGCAAGTTATATTGTAACCAATGATACCGGCAGCTTAATGATGACAGTTGCTAACGCGGGCGCTACAGCTATGTACCAGGTAGGTACACTGGCCAACTATGCACCGGTTAACCTTACCAACAACTCAACTTTAGCAGCTACTTTCAATGTAATTGCTCATCCGGGCGTATTGGCAAGCGGAACTACCGGTGCTGATATTTCATTGGCTCAAAGCGTGGTTAACACAAGTTGGGAAGTTTCTTCTTCATTAACTACAGGAGCAAACGTTAATCTTGAAATGTTCTGGAATTCAACTATGCAGGTTAACGGATTTGACAATACACAAGCCTTCGTTTCGCACTTTACAGCAGGTGCATGGAACACAAATACACTTGCAGCAGCTACGGCCCATGCAGGTAGCACTTATTCTTTGGCACTTAATGGTGTTACGTCGTTCAGCCCTTTTGCAGTGTTTGATAAAAATACCGTTACAGCCATTTCGGATATTAAGGCCGATGCTACTTTCCGAGTATTTCCTAATCCTGTAGCCGATTTTATTACGGTTTCAGTGTTGAACATAGGCAAGGACAATACCCTTAAAATATTTGATGCTTTAGGAAATGAAGTTGCTTCTCACATCATAACAAATTCAATCAGTTCATTTGATATGAGCGGTCTTACACCTGGTGTTTATTTCGCTTCGCTTAATAACACGGCTACAAGAAGGTTCATTAAACAATAACATTACTCAGCAAAACAGAAAGGCTGCCTTAGCGATAAGGTAGCCTTTTTTATTTAAGGAAATGAAAAGACCGCTGCACAGTCCAACTTTCTTCAAAATGTGTGAATCCTGCAACTATTTTACCGAATGATGTAAAACCTTATACCCGCCACCTCCCATCTTTGCATAATATTTTCTGAACCCAATAACTAACCGATATGGCCACAAAGATAGAAGGACCCGATTATAACTTTTTGTTGATAGCCAGTAATTTTTGCGATAAGATAGATTTCTATACCGAGCTACTCGGCCTTGACGACAATATGGTACAAACTTTTAAAAACGGCAACAGGATTTTTTCTTTTGTATTTGAGAAGAAAGAAAAATACGCCTCATGTGATGAAAATTTTACCCGCTTCCAGATTGAAAGCCTCCGCATTAACTTAAGTTACCTTGCGCGGTGTTGCCGGCAAAGCCCTAACTATTCTCTTCTTATCGGGCACGATCTTGGCATTGAAGTTTCCGAATATGCATTTCACGCTAATTGAATTATGTAACTCTTTTTTAAAATTAGGTAATATTCAAAGGGTTACACAAGGGTAGGTTTGCGGCTCAAAATTCACCCAAAAACAAAACATATGAAAACAATATTTTTGATAGCAGCACTCGCTTCCACTTTTATTTTCTCCTTTTCCTCCTGCAGCAAATGCACTACCTGTACAAAATCGGGGGGCTCTAATATTAAATTGTGCGAAAAAGATTACAGCAGTCACACCGCTTACGGACTTGCCGTGGATTATTATTCGGGCAGCGGCTACAATTGCAATTGATAAATCTTAATAAAAGGTAAGTTTCCTTATTTTCGTCTTAAAATCAACCAGAAATGATAGCAACAAAAACCAGAATTTTTGCAGTTACTGCAATAGCAGCGCTTATTTTTACTTTCGCTTTAAACAGCTGTAAAAAGAAGACAACTACTCCCCCGCGGACCATCACTTATCAACTTACATCTAAGGATCAGTTGGGCGTTTCAGGCACCGTAACATTTACCGAAACCAGCAGCACCGTTACTACTATTGATATTGCAGTTACAGGCGCCGATTCCCTAAGCCATCCTGCCCACATACACGTTAACTCGGCCGTCGAAACCGGAGCCATCGCTATTTCGCTTAATCCTGTTATTAACGGAAAAAGCACAACACAGGTAAGTGCCCTGGATAATAACACCCCAATCAATTACAGTCAGCTAATTGTGTACGACGGGTACTTAAATGTTCACGAAAGCGCTGCCAACCTCGGCACCATCATAGCCCAGGGCGATATTGGAGGAAATGAAATTACAACCACTAACAAAACTTACGCTTTAAGTGCTGCAAATGGTTTTAATATCACCGGTACTGCTTTACTGCAAAAGCGTAGCAACGGCAACACTTTAACCACTTTAACCTTAACCGGTCTTATTCCCGGTACTTATCCGGCTAATATCCGTTTAGGTTCTGTAACTACTACCGGTGGTGGACCTGTGGCAATATCCTTAAACCCAGTTGACGGAACATCAGGCAAAAGTTACACCAATGTACGTAAGCTGGATAGCGGCTTAGCCATAACCTACGACGGCCTTTTAACTTACGATGGTTATATAGCTGTTGAACAATCAACAACCTCTTCAACCGTAATTTGCCAGGGAAATATAGGCGGTCATTAGAAAAAGGAAAGATATTTTAAGGACTTAAATGCCGCTGTTATACAACAGCGGCATTTTTATTTTCAGAACTTTAGCTAATGTGAATAATGTAACTCAATTAAATAGTTGTGTAATGGTTTACGCCTTCGGGCGGTGCATCTTTGCATCGTACTTATTAAACCAAACCAACCATGAAAACACTTACACTCATAGCCAGCGCAATCCTTCTTAACCTGGCACAGGCAAATGCTCAAAACCTTGCACCAAGGGCTACATATACTCCATTCCACCAGGCATTACAGCAAGGAACCAACAACCACGCAAATGGTGCCGGCCGCAGCGGAATGAATAACGAAAAAATAACCACCCGTCATGATGTTTGGGATGGTCGCGCTTCAGCTTGGGTTTATACCGACTCCAGTGAGTTGGCATATAATGCTCAAATGCAGCAAACCGGAAACACATCGTTTCAATGCGCAGCAATGGCATGGAGCGATCTTGATAAAACCAGCAACACTTACGATGCTGCCGGACATATTTTAAATACACAAAAGCAGACATGGGCAAATGGCACATGGCAAAACGTAAGTAATTACACAGCCAGCTTTAACAGCAACAATAGCCCACTCATCAATACTTACCAGGTATGGAGCGGTGCTAACAACGCATGGCTTAATACTTTCAACTTTGTTTTTACTTATGATGCCGCTAAAAATTTAACCCAGGAAGTTGACCAGGTTTGGAACGCTTCTACCGGCACATGGACCAACCTTCAAAAAAATATCTGGGTTTACGATGTAAGCCGTAACTGCCTTTCAAATTTAAGCCAACGTTGGGATGCAAGCACGGCCAACTGGGAAAACAATACCAAAATCAACAGCCTGTACGACATCAGCGGCAATAAAACCAGCCAGGTTGAACAACTTTGGGCTTCGCAGGTTTGGGTAAATTACTTTCAATACATCTACTCATACGATTTAAACCATAACAACACATTGCAGGTTTCACAAAGTTGGAACACTAATTCAGGCACCTGGACAAATCATAATAAACAAACCTTCGCATTCGACAATAACAACAACCGAACTTTGTTTGCAAGCAGTAACTGGGATAACACCGCAGCCTGGGCTCCGGATTTTTCTGATCAGTACATGTACAACGTGGCAAATTTAAAAACCGGCGAAGTTGAGCAGAACTGGAACACAAGCCTCGGCGCTTACGAAAACTCTTTTAAAAATGTTTACAGCTACGATGCCAACAATAACAACATCAGCTATGAAGACTTTTACTGGAACGATCTTTCGTCAGCATGGGTAAATAACACAAATTTCACCAACACGTTCGACACCAATAACAATAACATTTACGAATTAGCCCAGGCTTACAATACGGATGCTAACGCCTTTGCAAACACAGGCCAGTATTTCTTTTACTACTCCGAATCGGCTACAACAGGCATTGAGCAAACCAGTAACGCATTACGGGCAAATATTTACCCAAATCCAACAAACGGAAGCGACCTTCACATTAACCTCGACTTATCCGCAAATGCAGAGTTACAAATGAACACATACGATCAACAGGGAAGAATGATAGCCAGCCAAACACAAGGAGCAGCCGGCGGAACAAGTGACCTTTCACTTTCCTACACAGGCTTATCAAACGGCACTTACTTCGTACAGGTAACTGACCGCAACACTGGTAAGCAAAGCACTTTGAAATTTGTAAAGGACTAATAGCGGACTGCTTATTATCTCATAAACCTCAAAACTTTAAAACGTTTTGGGGTTTTGTGTTTTAGTACCATTTGCATTCTACCCCATTGGCACGATTTTTTCAACCTTATATAGATGTGTGAATCATGTAACTCTAAAAAATAGTTATGTAATGCACTGCAGCTCAAACGGAGTCACCTTTGCATTCAAACCAAACTATCCATGAAAAAAATAATCCTCTTGTTCGCACTTCTGGCCGCCAGTTTCCTGTACAATGCTGCAAATGCGCAGGTAAGTGTAAATGTTAATATAGGTCTTCAACCTGTTTGGGGACCTGTAGGTTACGATCGTGTAGATTACTACTATCTACCGGATATTGAAGCATATTACTATGTTCCGCAACACCAGTTTATCTATAATGAAGGTGGCGCATGGATAACAGCTTCTTCACTACCAGGCCGCTATGCTTCATTCGATCTTTACAATTCGCATAAGGTTGTTATAAATGAGCCTAAGCCGTATTTGCACCATGATATTTACAGGGCAAAATATGTTTCGTTTAAAGGTCACCACGATCAACACGCCATCCGCGATAGCCACGACTCAAGATATTTTGAGATAAAGGAACATCCGGAACACAGCAAATGGAAGGGTAATGGTGGAGGACACGAACAACACCAGGAGCATGGAAAAGACGAGCACCATGGTAACGACAAGCACGGCGACGATCACCATAAAAAATAAAACACATGAGAAAGCAAGACGTGAATGATGTAACCCTTTTAAACAGTTGTATAACAGGTTTACCCTTCCACCCGAACAGGCATTTTCCGAAAAATATTTTCAGAAGTACTAAAACAAATAATAACCTAAAAATTAATTTATGAAAACCATATTCAACCTTTCTATGTCTGTGGTGCTGGTCTCGTCACTGGCACTTTCATCCTGCGTCTCCAAAGGAAAATTCCTGGCATCGGAAGCGCGGAGTCACAAGTTGCAAAACGACAGCTTAACAACACACCGCTTATTGAACGAATGTAAC
>JAQBNQ010000137.1 GCA_028288545.1 Bacteroidota bacterium | reverse complement strand
GGTCCGGTTACTCCATTGTTACCTGCTGCTCCGGTATTGCCATCAATTCCTGTCGGACCTTGAGGACCAGTTGCCCCGGTGGCACCAGCACCTGTAGGACCAATTGGTCCAGTAGGCCCTGTTATTCCGTTATTGCCATTAGCACCCGTTGGCCCGGTAATTCCATTGGAGCCCGTCGGTCCCTGAGGACCAGTTGCTCCGGTTAATCCTGTTGCCCCTGTTGCTCCTGTGGGTCCTGCCAGACCATTTTGCCCGGTAGGTCCATATAAGGATGAAGTAGTTGTTCTGGTTCCATTGGTCAATACAAATGTGAATGTTCCGTTTCCATTGTCTACAATATTAGCAATGCCTACTCCGGTAGCACCCGTAGAACCTGTAGGACCGGTTCCGGCAGGACTACCAGAGGTTTCGGCATATAATGCGTATGGTACACTTAAAAGCTGGGTTACGCCCATATTAAGGTAATTCGTGCCTCCGCTGGGGTCAAGTTCCACAAGCAAATATTTATTTCCTGTAGCCCACGTAATTGCGGGAAATGTACCCAAAGTAGGGTTGCCAAATCCTATCTTAAGCGTAAAAAGGCCAAATTGATTGGTTGTTGCCGTATGGGTTTCCTGGTATTCGGGTGTTCCGGGGTTTATTCCTTCCAAAATGGTAACCCTGATTCCGAGGTTAGCATTTGGCAACATATTACCACTTGCATTACGCGCCACAGCCTGGTAGTTTACTGCCTGAGGAACCTGCGCAAAGGCGAATGAGCTTACGAAAAATAGTACGTATAGTAGGTAATTTTTTTTCATTTTATAGGGGATAAGAATTGAAATTTTGTTTTTTGTTTTCGCCATGAAATTGCTTCGGCAGGGGAAGCAATAGTTTAATAAGAAACTTATTTAAATTCGTTGATGTGTCCTTTTCAGATCAGCAAGGTTGTTGCTATACTGTTTTTCTTGTAGCACAAAAGAGGATTAATAATACTTTTGTATCAATCCGATTTTTCGAAAAAATAATATTTCAAAAAGGGTATTAATGGATTCTCTGCATAGTATCATACAATCGTTAAACAGAACAGAGAAGCGATATTTTAAGCTCTTTGCCTCACAGTTTAAGGCTGATAGTCAATTAGTTAGATTGTTTGATGCATTTTATGAGTCGGAAGAATACGACGAGAGCAAGCTGAAAAAGACGGTGGGTGCAAGCAATTTACTGCCGGCAAAAAGCGCTTTGAGAAAACTGCTGTTTAAGGCCATGCGAAACTACCGCGAAGACGCAAGTGTTCAGCAAAAACTGAGAAACGACATTTCTGACATTGATTTTTTACTTCGAAAAGGCTTGCTTGAAGAGGCCACTAAAGAAATAAAGAAGGCAAGAAAGGCTGCGGAGAAAAACGCTGCTTATAATTATTTATCTGAGTTGGTGATATATTCGGCCAGGGCAAGTACCACAGTGCAAAGAGAAGATTCGATAATCAATTACTTTAAGGATATAGAAGCTCAATATGACAGAGCAGTGCTAAACCAATCTCAACTGCATAAAGCATTGCTTATCAACTATCACCTTACCGGGTTTATGGCAACCAACAGTTACCTTGAACCCAACGTTGCATCCGAACATGTAAACAGCCTAACCCGTCAGTCTCAGGACCTATTGGAGGTCGCCGAATCGCCGTTTGCCCGGATCATGCTTCTTTCTACTATTGCTTTTGGTCAACCCCACGCCAGTAAAAGTTTAGCGAGATATGAAGAGATAAGAAAATTGTACCGGGCTAACCCCGAACTTGTTACTGTAAACCCTCAACTATATATGGCTTTGTTGAGTAATTATACCTTGTTAGCGGCAGCCAACAAGGAATACCGGAGGGTTGCGAGGCAATTGTTTATAGAATTGGAAAAAGGTTTTAGCGCATTAGATTTTTTCTTTAAATATTACCCCGATAGGGTACTTTATCTTAGAGGAAGGTTAACCAGTAACAAACTTTATTACTCCCGCGCCAACAACGATTGGTCCATGCTTGAAATGTTGGAGGAGGAGGTCAGACACTATAGGGCAAATAAACGAGCTGCCGAGCCTACTTTAAATGCTATACATTCTGCTATGCTAATCAGCTGTTTTTATCATCAGAAAAATTACGATAAAACATTAGAATGGGTTGGGAATTATTATGCATTAAACCGGGTTAAAGCCTTAAAAACCTTTATGATATGTGTGAGGTTATACGAGGTTCTCGGATTTTATCAAAAGAAGCAATTTGATATGAGCGACAATCGCGCTGTTAATCTTTATAAAACGTTACTAGAGCAAAAGTTTACTGCAGATTATTATAAGTACATGGGGATTATGTTGAGAAAACTGAATCACTGGGATTTGAAAAAAGCCGACGACCGGAATGAAATAAAAAAATTGATATCCTCGTTTGAGGCGCTTAAGGAACAGGAGGATCCCTTTCATATTCTTTACAGAGGATACTTTCAACCAGAAGAAATTTTGAAAGAGATTTTGGGTTAGTCCATTTCCGGGCTCACGCATTTTGGTGAACCCGGAAAAGAATCATCTACTCCTTTATAAATTTTAATGCAGTTTCCTTTCTTGTATTCTGATCAACCAATTGTAGGAAATAAACTCCATTGCTTAAGCCGCTGTTATAATTCAATTGAATATTGCTGGCCCCCCCGGGAGCAGAATGGGTTTCAGAACTAATCAATCTGCCCTCCGAATCGTAAGTCTTGACCTCAATCTCACCGTTAGTACTTAAGTTAAGGCTTAAATTAAGTTCATTGCCAGTGGCCGGGTTGGGGTAAATTGTAGCTTGCAGATCATTCTTTGTTTCGTTAATAGATGTAGGAATAAGTGGTTGGTTATAATAAAAAAAGTACTGGTCAGTATTTACATAAGCTGAGCCTGAAGGACTGTAAGCCTGGTATAATTCATAAACGAGGTGGTTGTAAGTATCAAATTGATAATTAAAAACGGAATGTGATACCCATGTGGCAGAACCATTGTCCCATGAAAAGTCTTCGTACCTGGTATTATTGAAATTAGCGTCGTAAGTAAACACCTCCTTATAGGTATTTATAAAGGCCGAAGAACCTGCGTCCCAGTTTTGCTCGCTTTCGCCAACTTCTAAGTTGTTCGCATTAAAGTCATACAAATTAGTAAACACCGGTATCCAACTATTTCCATTTACGCCCCAATCAAAACTGCCAAACATTATCTTGTTATTATTGGCATCGAAGGCATAAATGTATTTGTTTTGATTTACCCACAATGAGGAGGCAGCATCCCAGGTTTGTGTGATCTGAAGCGTATCATTGTGATTAAGGTCATAAGCATATTGATACTGAAAAAAATTCTCCCAATCCTGGTTCCATGTCTGTTCAACTTTACTCATTAAGTTTCCGGCAGCATCGTAAG
>JAQBNQ010000119.1 GCA_028288545.1 Bacteroidota bacterium | reverse complement strand
CAGGTATCTTTAACCATAATTTTATAGCGATAGGCGGTTACATTTGGATCAGCGCCATAATCTTCAAATTCGCTCAATGAATCGCGCGGTACTGCTGCTATCTGCACGTAATTGTTGGTACTCATTTCGCGTAACAAATAAAAACTATCGGTAGCTGTTTTATCCAGTTTTTCCCATACAATAATATTGTGGCTGGATGCGGAGTCAACACTTACCATGCAGAGAGTTTGGGCGGGTGATTGTTTGGTAGTAACATTTACGCTGGCAGTAGCGCTGCATCTGCTACTGCTTGTAGTATCGGTAACCGTTAAGTTGTAAGTATCACTTATAGTTGGCGAAACTGTTGGCGAAGCCAATGCGGAGTTAAATCCGTTTCCGTCGGTCCATCTGTAAATATAACCGCTTACCGCTGTACCACCAAGTGATAAGAGTGCAGATGGGCAAATGTTATAAACCGTATCGGGCAGACCAGGCGCCGGTATACCATGCGGCATGGCAACCGTGGTGTCATATTGCGTACAGCCTGTGAGGGTATCAATTACCCTAAGATAATAAGTAACCGGGTAAGCCGGTGAAACAGTATCGGAAGATTTTGTGCCTATCAAACCGGTAGAATCGGACCAAAAGTAATGGAATGAAGAATTAGCGGAATACGAGAGGATGACTTTTTTTCCAACACAAAAATTGTAGCTACCCGGCAATGTGCTGGTAGGCCCAGCTTTAAGGGTAAGCGTTTGGAGATCATAAGCGGTTTGACCGGGTGGGTTTGTTGAAAAAATTGCAAAAGAACGTGTGAGACCGAAAGAATTTCCACCAAGAGAACGCGTCATTCTGAATGTTACGGTATCGCCTCCAAGGCTCGGGAAAGAATCAATAGTGTTATAAGATGATCCAAAATTTCCAAAAGCCCCAAGGACCTGGCCTGCGTTTTGAAATTTGAAATAATTACTGCTATCAAAGTGAATATTTGTTGTAAAATAGAACGTGACCGTGTCTCCGGAACAAATTGTATCGGGTGAGAAAGAGTTAAAAATAAAATAGTGGGATGGATCCAATTGCCAGAAATGTGATGTACATTTTGTTTCTAAAACGTATCCGAGTCCGCCGATAGCAAAGCTGGCAAATTCCCCGTCGACAAGAGGACCAGGTGTAAATGGGGCCAAGGGAAACGAAATAGTACCGGACCAGGAATTTGAAGCGGGATCAAAAATTCTTAGGGAATCGGAGTTAGGCATATACAATTTATTATCCAGTGTAAAACCTTTACCCCCAATAGTACTGTTTGAGTTGGCCCTTTGTGTCCATGTATCTAACAGCGAATCGTATTCCCATATTTGATTTGAACGGACCGCGTAACCCTTACCTAAGACAGAAGTTGCAAATGAAAAATTACTTGGCACGTTCGCTTTTTGTGCCCATAAGTCTGTTACCGGATCGTATTGATAAAACTTACGGGTGGCGCCCCACTGGTAGCCATGGCTACCTAAAGTAAAACCAGCACACAGCGTGGTGCTATCCGGATAAGCCGCTTTGCTTGTCCACGAATCGGTAGATGGATTATATTGGTAAAAGTCCTTGTAATATAGGCCATTGGTAACAGTTGATATACCGGAACCTACATAACCATTACTGCCAATTGCAAACCCCGCGGCCCCTGCTCTAGCGACTCCGGGAAAATTGGCTTTAGGAGCCCAGGTATTTGTCGATGGGTTATAGCAATAAAAATTATTTGTAGCATCCCCCGTATAAACGTATCCTAAAGAGTCTATACTAAAAGAGACCTCTCCCAAATGAGGCTGGGGCAATAAACTTTTTTCATTCCATAATTGCGCAAAGCAGCCAAGCGAAATTTGGATCAGCAGTACCAGGGTAAAAACTTTTTTCATAGACAGGGTTTGTGATATTAAATTTATTAAAAATAAAATTCAATTCAAGTACAGGGAATGTTAATACGCATGGAAGAGGCAATTGGCTTATTTGACAAATATCGTGCCCTAGCTAAAAAAAGCCGCAATGCTTTGATAAACATCGTATTGTCTCAATTTCAGCAACCGACTGATGTATGTTTTTTGCTTCACATATGGCTAAATGGAGCTAAAGAAGATGTACTACTTTATCAAGGGCTGAATTACTTTTCCGACACATCCGCTTGGTTCCTGTATGTGCAGCATGGCTGTAATGGTTGGGGCAATGTCTGTCATGTAAATTTCGGAGTGGTCTTCGCCGTGTTTTACCTTCCAACCCATAAATAATAAGGGTATGTGCGTGTCATATGCGTAGGCAGTTCCATGCGTTGCCCCTAAGGCAAAATTTTCTACCCAGGATGGGTTATATAAAATCTGCAAATCGCCCGAGCGCTTTAGGTTGTAACCATTACTAAGCATTGCTTTGATCTGTGGCTGAACAGAAGTAGTGGAAAGATGCTTCAAGTCGATCAAATCAGAAATGGCTTCGTAATTCATTAAGTAAGTTCTTGAAATATTAAAAATCTCCTCCTGCGTTATTTTCTTTTCTTCCATTAATGGACGATTCAGATATAGCTGCATGTTTTCGTGGCTCAGTATCCAGTCGCCTTCACCGTATTTAGCGTTTATTACCTTACTGAGTTCTGCCGTAACCGAATCAATATTAAAACTACCTGCGGGGATACCGTTCTTTCTTAAAAAATCTTCAGAGTGAGCGGCGCCGTGATCGGCTGTTAGAAAAATGAGGTAATTTCCTTTGCCAACCTTTTCATCAAGATATGAGAAGAAATTAGCGAGATCCCTATCAAGCCGCAAAAAGCAATCCTCCGCTTCAATACTATTAGGACCAAATTGATGACCTACAAGGTCAGTAGATGACAAACTGATAGCCAGAAAATCGGTTGAGTTACTTTGGCCCAGGTTTTCCCCTTCAATGGCAGCTTTAGCAAAATCCAGCGTAAGCGAGTTGCCGAAAGGAGTATAGGAAATAACGTCAGGGTGCCCTCTTGAAATTTTAGCAAGGTGATGCGGGAAAACAGGTTTCTCCTCTCGTTCGTAGGCCCGCTCATTCGTTGCGCTATCCACAGTGCTTTCGGTGTATTGGTTTATTGGCAACAGTGTATTCCAGTCGTGATCAAGATATTTATGGGCCAGGTTTTTATTATTGAATGCGTTTACCCATGGTGGTAATTGAGGCATATAATAGGTGGTACTTATAAAATTACCGGTGTTCGCGTCCACAAAGTAGGCACCTGTGGGATGATGCCCGCCTGGCAAAACTGCGCTTCTGTCTTTAAGCGCTATGGCTACTACTTTTGATTTAAAGTTGGTGGCAAGTTGTAACTCGTCGGTTATAGTAGTGCTCAACAAATTACGGGGGGAGATATGGCCATCTATTGAACCGGGGCCTACTGTTTTAGCCAAAGGGTCATCAACGCAATTTACTTTTGCTTTTCTGTCTCTATCGTACCATGCGTTGCCGGCGATGCCATGTATGGCGGGTACAGAGCCTGTGTAAACACAAGCGTGGCCCGGACCGGTATATGAAGGAGTGTAGTTGATGTGCGTGTTTTGGCAATTGTAACCCTCGCTCATTATTCTTTTAAATCCGTTTTGCGAGTACTTATCGGCATAGCGATATAAATAGTCCCAACGCATTTGATCCACTACAATGCCGATTACAAGTTTGGGCTTATCCGCTTGTCGGTGATTGCAGGAGGTAAGCAATGCTGCAGCCAGGCAGAAGGAAAGAAGAGAACGTTGAACGTGTTTCATTAAGAGAATTATTAGGTAATAATAAGGCAAATCTGTGGAGGCAATTTTAAATAATTGTTACCATGTAAGTCTAAAATAAAAAATCCCGCCCTTTTTAAGGAGCGGGATCTTATTTGTATCAAAACGAAGAATGTTATTCTTCTGTTTTTGTTTCAGCGTCATCCGAAGCCGGTTCTGCATCTTTTGCTTTTGCTTCTTTTTTAGCAGCGGCAGCATCATCAGCAGCTTGTTTGGTTTCCATTTTCTCCTTCAACTCGCCAAGTATTCCAAGGTCGCCGAGGGTTGTTTTCTCAACGTTCTTTTGGAGTGTTTTAACGGTTTTAGCAGTTTTTTCGCGTTCAACTTTTTTCTCTTTGCGTTCGCCATCTTCAACATCGCGTTTCACATCTTCCCAAATGCGGGCGTGTGATACCAGGATACGCTTGTCGTTTCTGTTGAATTCCAAAACTTTGAATTCGGCTTTGTCGTCAGCAGCAAGGAAGCCGCCGGCTTCTTTAGCCAAATGCTTTTTAGGAGCAAATGCTTCCAGTCCGTAAGGAAGTAATACGGTAGCACCTTTATCGTCTACATGTAATACTGTTGCCTCGTGTACTGAACCGATTGGGAATACGTTTTCGAAAGTATCCCAAGGATCTTCTTCAATTTGCTTATGGCCTAAAGTAAGTTTGCGGTTATCGTTATCAATATCCAACACTACAACATCCAGGTCGTTTCCAACTTTGGTAAACTCGGTAGGGTGGTTGTAACGTTTGATCCATGATAAGTCGCTGATGTGAACCATGCCTCCAATGCCGTCAGCTAATTCAACAAACACACCGTAAGGAGTGATGTTTTTAACTGCACCTTTGGTTTTGGTTCCCACAGGGAATTTCTCAGCAATCTTAACCCAAGGGTCTTCAGTCAATCTCTTTAACGAGAGCGACATTTTTCTTTCCTCGCGGTCAAGGGTCATAACAATAGCTTCGTGTACCTCGCCTAAGTGGAAGTATTCGCGGCTGTTGATAGGAGTGTTGCTCCAGCTAACTTCAGATACGTGGATAAGGCCCTCAACACCCGGAGTGATCTCAAGGAATGCGCCGTAATCTTCAATGTTAACGATCTTGCCTTTTACTTTGCTTCCAACTTCAATTTCCTTATCCAAAGTATCCCATGGATGTGGCTGCAATTGTTTCAAGCCCAAAGAAATTCTCTTCTTGTTGTCATCGTAATCAAGCACCACCACGTTCAGTTTCTGGTTAAGTTCCAGTACTTCTTTAGGATGGCTGATTCTGCCCCACGAAATATCCGTGATGTAAAGCAATCCATCAACACCACCTAAATCGATAAATGCACCGAAGTCAGTAATGTTTTTGATAGTTCCTTCAAGCACTTGTCCTTTCTCCAACTTGCCAATAATAGCTTCGCGTTGAGATTCGATATCAGACTCGATAAGCGCTTTGTGAGATACTACAGCATTTTTAATTGCCTCGTTGATCTTCACAACTTTCAATTCCATTGTTTTACCAACGTAAATATCGTAGTCGGTAATTGGTTTAACATCGATCTGAGAACCCGGTAAGAAAGTCTCAAGGCCAAATACATTGGCAATAAGTCCGCCCTTGGTTTTAGAAGATATTTTACCCGATACAACAGCACCTGTTTTGTTAGCCTCAACAATTTGCTCCCATGCCTTAAGCATTCTTGCATTTTTGCGGCTTAACTGAAGGATACCTTTTTTGTCTTCTTTGTTTACAACGTAAACATCAAATTCGTCGCCCACTTTCAGGTCTTCCACATCGCGGAATTCTGTAAGCGGAACAAGTCCATCCGATTTAAAACCGATGTTAAGTACCACATCAGATGAAGTGATAGCAACAACAGTTCCTTTAACGATCTCGTCGTTCTCAATGGTCTTTAAAGTAGATGAATACTGCTCATCATACTTTTTGCGGTCGTCTTCGCCATAGCGAACAACGTTCCGCTTGTCAACGGTCCAATCGAAATCGTCGAAGGCGCCGTTGGTTTCTACTACTGGGTTTTCTAAAGTATTTTCTGACATTCTGAAAATCCGGTTATTGTTTATTCTCACCCCGAAACGTGAGTTTAGTTGAATTGTTAAAAAGGGCTGCAAAGGTAATAAAGAAATTCGGATTTGGGGATGCAGATTTCGGAATGAGAAAATGGGGAAAATCAGCTTACCCGGGGTATTTCTATTAATAGATACAAATAGAAATACCCTTTTTTACCCTTGTTATAAATAGTTGATAACCAATCTATTGTGCATCTTACGCATTAAAAATAAATATCATGCAAAAAAAGTAGAAACAACCTGGTATGCCGGCATCACCTTTTTCCGTCCAAGTTAGGTCTTCTTACCCGGCCTTTTTTACCTGTCCGACCGATTATCCGGGCGTTGGAGACCTGCGTTTTCGAGGGCAAGTTCACGCGGGGTCTTCCTGCTTTGCCTTTTTGCGTAGGAGACCCTGCGTTCTCTTTGAACTTCGTATTTCTATCAAATGTCGGTTAAAACAAGTCACCATTATATAAGCGTAATACATTAGCCCTCATATCGCCATCGCGGGGTCTCCTCCAGCCCTCAGCCCACGCGGGAAGACCCCGCCGGGACGCAAATAAAAGCGTGGTCAAATGGAGTATATTTATACAGGCTTATTTGTAGCAACAAAGTTGTGGGAACAGGCAAATTTGCGGTAATGAAATGAAAAAGCATCTGAACCAAAG
>JAQBNQ010000075.1 GCA_028288545.1 Bacteroidota bacterium | reverse complement strand
ATATCGGTTACACTTTTAAAAATGTTTTTAATTATCGTGATAAGGAAGTTTTTTTCTGCAGCGCGGATGTAGGTTGGGTTACGGGCCATTCGTACCTTGTGTATGGTCCTTTATTAAATGGCGCTACAACGGTAATGTTTGAAGGGACTCCCACATATCCTGACCATGGAAGATTTTGGGACGTAATTGATAAGCACAAGGTGAATATTTTTTACACGGCGCCAACGGCTATTCGCTCTTTACAAACTTATGGCGACGAGATTTTTAAATCAAAAGATTTAAGCAGTTTACGCATTCTTGGCTCGGTGGGCGAACCCATCAATGAAGAGGCCTGGCATTGGTATCATAAAAATGCCGGCAAAGAAAAATGCCCGATAGTAGATACCTGGTGGCAAACCGAAACCGGGGGGGTGCTTATTTCGCCCATTGCCAACGTTACTCCTCTCAAGCCTGCTTTTGCTACCCTACCCTTGCCGGGCGTTCAGCCTGTTTTAATGGATAGTAGTGGTGATGAAATAAGTGGCAATGATGTTGAAGGAAATCTTTGCATCAAATTTCCCTGGCCCGGTATGGCCCGCACGGTATATGGCGATCATGAAAGGTTTAAGCAAACATATTTCGCAACCTATGCAGGGTATTATTTTACAGGGGATGGGTGTCGCAGAGATAAAGACGGTTACTACAGGATTACGGGAAGGGTGGATGATGTTATCAATGTTTCGGGCCACAGGATAGGAACCGGTGAAATTGAAGATGCCATTGATGAACATAGCGCAGTGATTGAAACTGCAGTGGTGGGGTACCCGCACGATATTAAGGGGCAAGGCATTTACGCGTATGTAATTTGCGGCGCTTTTGCTGATGAAGAAAAACTACGGTCCGAAATAAAAAGCATGGTGGCCGAAAAGATCGGGCCTTTTGCACGGCCCGATAAAATACAGGTGGTTAAAGCATTACCTAAAACCAGGAGTGGTAAAATAATGCGAAGGATATTAAGAAAAATAGCTGAAGGGGATATTTCTAATCTGGGTGATACCAGCACTTTATTGGATCCTTCGGTAGTGGATCATATAAAAAGCGGGGCTTTATAAATTGCCCCTTACAGCACAGATAATTTTATCTCAGCAGTTTTGCCCTTTTCCGATCTTAAGCGCAGGAAATATATTCCTTGTGCCGATTCATCGAAATACAGTTGCAGGTTATTGCCCTGGCTGCTTGACCACGTTTTAACGCTGCGTCCTGTCATATCAAATACTTCGGGTTGTTTGATATTATCAGTTGGATCAAGGTTTTGAATAGTAACTACACCTTTAGAAGGATTAGGATATACCTTTACATTAGTAAGTACCTGGTCCTGCAATCCTGTTACAAACCGAACGGTGGCAGAGTCAACGTAAGATTGACAAACATTTTTGTCGGTTACGGTAACGTAATATTTCCCTGCTGAAAGATTAGAAGTAGTAGCGGTAGTATCGCCATTGCTCCACAAGTAGGTATAAGGTGGTTCTCCCTGTCCGGGTATTTCTGTAAGGCTGCCGTTTGCAGAAACAATATTGCTGTCGTTAACGGCAACTATGCCATTGGATATAAGTGGTTGGTATATCAGCGAGTCGAACCAACCGGTTCCGAATAAAATAGCAAACTGAGCACAAGGTACATGGTCAAGCGTTCCACTCACGTCAAACGTGTCAACCAGAAGTGCTCCGCTCTGCCGGAATTTTTCATAAGCAACAATAGCGTTTTGAAAGGGCACATTGTGGTCTCCACGGCAAAAATACATGCGCACCGGCGAGTTAGGGATCCAGTTGTAAGTATTGTTTTCGCGCAACTTCACTCTAAAATAATTATTCACCGAATCGTTGATAAAGGAGTCAAGTTGTACTTGTTGCATAATAAGTTTAGGCACCGCCGGCATTTTGTTGTCTACCTGCCCGCCACTATGATTTCCGTCAAATAACGGAGGAAGTATAGAGTCGTAAGGATAAATCAGTACGTCGCTGTCTTCTGCAAACAAGTGATACACTTCATTATACCCGAATATCAGGTAAGGAAGATAATAGGGACTTGGATAAGTGCTATCGGATGTCATCACATTAGCCATAACACCACTCATATCATAGGCTCCCGACATAGGCGCGGACGCTGTTACGTGCATTACATTATCCAGCTTTTCCTGTATCAACTGGTGCGCGGCCATGGTAGCATGTCCTCCCTGCGAATAACCAAAAAGAAACAACTGATCATTTAGCGGCGCTCCCAGGCTATCGCTGAGTTCTTTTGAAGCCCTTATCATATCAATAACTGCGGTTGCTTCGGTATGGGCGTGTTGATATGGATGAAGGCCAGGTCCATCGCCAAGACCAAGATAATCCGGTAGTATCGTTAAATATCCTATAGACGCTGCTGCAAGACCTATATACCACTCGCCGGCAAGGCGCGAAGGCACATCACTCTTTTTCGTGGTAGTGCCGTGCTGGTAACTGATCAATGGAACTGTACACGGCGTATTTTGCGGAACACATAAAAGCCCCGATGCCGTGATAGCATTGCTATCCCAATCAACGGTATTGTATATTACCTTGTATATTTTAACTGCATAGTTAAGGTGGAAAGGAATGATCTGCGAGCCTGTTGCCACTATCAAAACAGAATCTACCTGTGACGCGCTAAACGAGTCTATAAAAACAAGTTGGTTCACAAACTGTGCTTTAACACTGAAGCACACAACAACAAAAAGCAGTGTAATAATTTTTTTCATTGATTAGTTTGATGGTTTAAAAAACGGTTACGAAGGTAATCCATAAATCGGGGTATTTGGACGTTTTGGACCCGTTCAGTTGCCTAAGGCTGTTAAAAGTTCCTTAAAGCTATAACGCGGCCTCTTCCGGTAATTGCTTGTCGAAATTGACAATAGCCTTCTTTACAATGGCCCAATAATTTTTTTCAAGGGTACCTTGCTTATAAAACCCCCTTTCAAGTAATAGTTTATGCATAGCCGGAAGGTTATATGAGGGGGCGCCCATGCACAAGTGGTGCTCGGCATGATAATTTACGTGATGCGGCGCGAATAATATTTGCTCAAAAAAATTGGCGTAAGTAGTGCGTGTGTTTTTTTGAGGATTGCTACGGTCTTCAACCATGCTGTGTTCGGCCATGCTTCTTATCCTCAGCGAGAAATTAAACGTGGTTAACATCGCACCCACCCAAAGCAAATAAAGCCACGGTTTACCACAGGCGTAAAGAATGCCAAACAAAATAAGGTTAGCGGCAACAGGGCCGGCTAAATTTTGTACTGCAGTTTTAAGGATGCTGAAAATGTTTTTCCCTTTATTGGATATCCATTCTGCTGTGCCGTTCAATGCATATTTGATAAAACCCAACTGCATAAAAATCACGGCAAAGTTTGCCTTTGCGCCGGACAAACCAAACAGGTCGCGCAAAAATTTTCTAAACATACTGATGGCCGTTGTTGGGTATCCCTTAGTTAGGCTTACATCAGGGTCATCAGCAAGTCCGGTATTGATATGATGTTGAACGTGGTAAGGGCGGTATTTTTTAAGGTCGTGCAAAATAGGGTAAGCGCCAAACCAGTTACCAATAAAGGTGTTCACTTTGTTATTGGTAAACATGGAGTCGTGGCTGCAATCGTGCAATATAATGGCACAGGCTAATTGCTTTCCTCCCAAAATAAATAAGGATATAGTGATAGTAACCGGATTAGGGAACAAGCCGCTCAATAAAAATGCAAAAGCTATCCAACCCCAGGTGGTAGCAATTTCCAAAGCGGCTTTCCAATCGCTTTTTTGCATCAGCACCTTTATTTCTTCGTTGCTGAAATACTGGTGCAGTGTTTTATTATACCATTTCAAATGATTCTCCGCCATAACTTCATAAATCTGGCCGCAAAGGTAGCAAACATAGTTTTAGCGGCCAATATGCCTGAAGCAAGGTTTGTTCCTTTGTGGCAATACTCTATTTTCGCCCCACAATTAAAAACATGGATGCATTAAAGCCTTACCTCGAAAAAAATAAACAAAGATTTCTTGACGAACTGTTTGAACTGCTGAGAATACCCTCGGTTAGTGCAGATGAGAAATATGCGGCCGATGTAAAAAAGGCGGCTGAATTTGTGAAGGTTGAATTGCTTAGGGCCGGTGCAGATAAGGCTGAACTTTGTCAAACCAAAGGTTTTCCGATTGTTTACGGCGAAAAGATTCTCGACCCAAAACTGCCAACCGTTTTGGTATATGGTCATTACGATGTTCAACCGGCCGACCCTTTGGAATTATGGAATTCGCCACCGTTTGAACCCGTGGTTAAGGATGGTAACATATATGCCCGCGGTGCCTGCGATGATAAGGGCCAGATGTATATGCACGTAAAAGCCTTTGAAATGATGATGAAGAACGATGCGCTTCCCTGTAACGTAAAGTTTATCATTGAAGGCGAGGAAGAAGTAGGCTCAGTAAACCTTGAAGCCTTTGCTATTGAAAATGCAGCGAAACTTAAATCAGATGTGGTGCTTATTTCAGATACTTCGATGATAGCTAATGATGTTCCCTCTATAACAACAGGACTACGGGGCTTAACTTATTTAGAGGTGGAAGTAACCGGTGCTAACCGCGATCTGCATTCAGGTGTTTATGGTGGGGCGGTTGCCAATCCTATCAATATTCTTTGCGACATGATATCATCATTGCACGATAAAGACAGGAAGGTGAACATCCCCGGTTTTTATGATGATGTGCAGGAAGTGTCGAAACAGGAGCGCGACCAAATGGCACAGGCGCCCTTTAGTTTAGATGAGTATAAAAAGCATTTGGATATTGATGAGGTGATAGGAGAGAAGGGCTATTCAACTTTAGAGCGCGTATCTATTCGCCCCACGCTGGATGTAAACGGCATTTGGGGAGGTTACATCGGGCAAGGTGCAAAGACTGTTCTTCCGTCAAAAGCTTTTGCAAAAATATCTATGCGCCTGGTGCCTAATCAAAGCAGCGAAAAGATAATGAAGCTGTTTGAAGCTCATTTTAAAAAGATAGCACCGGCCGGAGTTAAAGTAAAAGTAATGCCGCATCACGGTGGCGAGGCTGCTGTTACACCTACGGATTCTATTGCTTACAAAGCCGCAGCCAGGGCTATGGAAACAACCTTTGGTAAAACGCCTATTCCTTTACGCACTGGTGGCAGCATTCCAATCGTTACCATGTTCGAAAAAGTGTTGGGTATTAAATCTGTACTCTTCGGTTTTGGGTTAGACAGCGATGCTATCCATTCACCTAACGAGAAATACGGTTTGTTTAATTACTATAAAGGCATAGAAACCCTGCCTTATTTTTATCAGTATTTTACCGAGATGAGCAAGTAGACTGTTTAACAAGCTATTTCTATTAGTAGAATGAAATAGAAATAGAACCCCTCCAAAACACATTCAATAAATTTTACAATCTATTGGTGCTCTTTTGATTGCAAGCTGTATTTATAAAATATACAATTTGTTAAAGTGTTTCTACTTTTTTTGAGGATTTTGATTTAGCAGCATACCGTTTTAGACCATCACTCCCTCACAAACCTCCTAAACAGCCGTTCATTCCCATTCTCAAAACTCAGGAGGTAAACCCCGGCAGCAAGATTATTTACGTTCACTTGTTGCGTGTATAAACCGGCATTCTCTTTTTCGTTCAACACAGGTAATAATTTTCTGCCCTGCATATCCATTACGTTAATCTGTAGCTCAGTAGCGGTATTTAATTCGTAATTGATATTTAAAGATGCGCTGGTTGGATTAGGCAGCAATGATAAATTGGAAATTCCCGGAATGTTGCTTGCTGCGCTTATTATCGAATTGCAAGAAATGGTCAACACCGCAGAGGTGTCTTTACAACCTCCTAATGAAGTGATCACATAAATATTTGCGTAGGCAGAATCAATAAGGGTCCAGTTAGGGATAAGGCTTTTAACTATCACTTTATAACAGTACACAACAAGCGAGTCGGCGCTGGTGCTGTAAACACCTGTATCGCCGGTAGATTGCCAGAAATAGTTAGTTGCAGTATTCGGATGTACAAAAATGGTTGTAACGCCGGTAGTATCCTGTATTGTATCAAGGGTAATGGCCTGGTGCGAGAAATCATAAACGTGAACGGGCGAAACCGCTGTACCTGTACAGGTGTTAACTGAAACCGTTACATTATAAGTACCCGTATCGGTTACAAATATTGTTGCCGAATTGCTTCCTGTACTCCACAGGTAGCTATTATATTGAAAATTTGTCCGCAGGGTTAAGTTATGTCCATTGCAAATTGAAAACAGGGTGTCGGATGAAAGAATTGTAGGTGGAGCTACTGTATGGATGGTAACGTCTACTGCATCAGAACCCTGGCAACCATTCTGCAACACATTCACAAAATAATTTCCGCTCGAGTCCACCACAATAGTTTGCGTTGAATCTCCGCCAACGCCACCCCATTGATACACATCAAAATTCGGACCTGCATCTAATATTATCGTATCACCCAAACAGGCATTAATAGGCCCCGGCGGACTTATATGCACAACCGGTTCGTAGTTGTTACTATCGATCACTAAAACCGAGGTATTACCAACGCAGGTATTTTGGGTAACAGTAACGCGGTACGTAGCCGTCGTATCTGCAAAAATAATTTCTGTCGAATCACCGGTGCTCCAATGATAAGTGCTGTAACCGGCACCTGCATCCAGCGCAACGCTGCCGCCAGGGCAAATAATTAACGGACGGCTGTGCGCAATTACAGGGCTTAAGTTATGTGCCGCTGCTGTAACTGACACGGAGTTATGCGCAAGGCAACCATTTAAAGTGGTGGTTACCGAATAAACACCTGTTTGCTTCACTGTAATTGCCGCTACAGAATCACCGGTGCTCCAGTGATAAGATGAATCAGCTGCCAGTACTTGCAGGGTAATGCTATCGCCACTGCAAAAAGTTAAAGGGCCATTAGCGGTGATATTTGCCTGCGGGCCTGTAGTAACGTTTACCTTTATAACATTACTTAAGGTTAAAAACAAGGTAGCACAGCCCGAAGGAAATAATACGCAGGTTATTCTGTCGCCATTCGTTAAAGTACTATCGCGGTAAACGCTGTCGGTAGCATTTATATTCTGGCCATTCTTTTTCCACTGAAAGATGGGGTCTTGTCCGCCGTTAACAGTTATAGCTCTAAAGGTAATAGCAGTTCCGGGACAAACGCTGTCTTTATCCGCTGTAATGGTTATTGAGGGAGTAACGAGCGTATCAACCCTTACAGTAATAGCGATACACGAATCCTGTACATGGCATAAACCAGTTCCGCGCACGTAATAAGTGGTGGTTGCGCCTGGACCTATATTAATTTCGGTTGCGCTATCAATAAAGGTGCCACCACAACTCCCGCTGTACCATTGCCATTGAACAGAGCTATTCAAACTACCAGTCGCAATTCTTAAAACTCCCTGGTTACCGGCACAAATAACCGAATCGGCCACTACCTGCGGTAAGGCAGGGCTTGCACATACATAACTCATAACGCCCGCTTTGTTATTGTGTCCGCCATCGCGGTAGCCAACATAAGGGTGGCCAAGTGTATCAAGCGCCATAGTAACATAGGCAACAGGTCCGGCAGAAAAATCGGGGTTGCCGACTAACGACCAACCGCTTGTGCCGGTACCGGTATAATTCATTACAGCGGCATAGCCATTAGTGTCACTAAAGGCGACAAAGACAGAATCGCCCCTGCTGATGGCTAAACTGGTATATGAAACAGGCCCCGCAGAGAAAGATGAACTTCCTAATGTTGTCCAACTGCCCCCGGTATATTTTACAACGGTGCCTGCACCGGTTACCGAATCCACATAGGCCAAATGCAAAATATCTGAAGTATCTTTTGCAATGGACGTAAAGACTGCGGCATTGGGCGAAAATCCTGCAGTGCCCACATAAGTTTTTGAAATCACATTAACTACAGAGGCCTTGCCTCCCTGAGCCTGGTCTTTAAAACCGAGGAAAACGGTATCATTCGCATTATTTAATACTAATGATGGATAAAAACCGCGACCGGGACTTCTGTAAGCAATGGAAAATGCTGAACCGTTATATTTTTTTACAACCACCTTGCCGGTATCTCCAAGATCAGTGTAAGCCACATACAGGTTGTTATGTTTGTCTATAACCAACGACGTCCACTGATAGACGGAACCCCGCGAAATGGCATTAGCCACAACATACCAAATACGCGTGATAGGGTCGTAACGCATTATGCTCAGGGTTCCTGAAGCTGTGGAGTCACCAAAAGCCACATAGGGTTTGTTAGCAGTATCCATCGCCAACGAAACTCCAAAAGATTTACCTGGTGAAAATGCGGGCACACCAACCTGCACCCAATGGCTGGTATCAAATCTCATGGCTCCTGCCTGGTAACCACGGGCCGAATCGCTGTAAGCAATATACGCCTTGCCATTTTTATCTATAGCCAGAGAGGGATAAATAACTGAACCGTAAGTAAATCCTGTGGCTCCAACATTAGTCCATTGTGCCTTTAAAGCAAGCGGCCCAAGGGACATAAGCGCCAGGAATAAGATCAGGATAAATTGTGTGCAGGTGTAATTTTTTTTCATCGGCATGGGCATTGTAATAACCAATATCTATTAAGCGTTTAGCCAAAGATAATCCATACTTTTTATTCCGGCCCTGCCTTTTGTCCTGCGAGTGCCTAAAATGATTATTTTTATTTCCATCACTTAAAAGATATAATCTATAATTCATGAAAAAATTTATACTCTTCGCTCTAATCGTTTTTGCGTTCACAGTTAAAATATCTGCCCAGTATAGCTATCATAACTTCAATTTTGGTGGAGTTAACCGTCAGTACCTTATCTATATACCACAAGGTTACGATAGCACCCAGCCTACTCCTTTTGTATTGGTACTACACGGTTTGGGAGATACCATTTCAAATTTTGTTGGTATTAATATGAACCAGGTGGCCGATACTGCCCATTTTATCTTTGCCATGCCCCAGGCCCTTGTCGACCCTACTTTTGGCGCTGCCTGGAATTCAGGCGCGGGCGGATTTGGGGTTTACCCGAATGTAGGGGTAGATGATGTTGGCTTTTTGAATGCCTTGATAGATAGTGTTTCTGCGCATTACAATGTAGATCAAACGCGGGTTTTTTCAACCGGTTTTTCTATGGGCGGATTTATGACAAACCGATTGGGTTGCGAATTGAATAACCGCATAGCAGCCATTGCTTCTGTTTCCGGTACCATTGGTAGCGGTATTACCTGCCACCCAACACGGGCAATACCTTCGGCTCACTTTCATGGCACTGCCGATCAGACAGTGAATTATACCGGCGACCCGTTTGGTATGGATCCGGAAGCCTTGGTTTCATACTGGATGCACCATGATCACACCGATACTGTGCCGGCCTCAATTGATACCTTTCCTAACAGAGTGAATGATGGCAAAGTGGTTGTTCATTACAAATATTTGAACGGCGCTTATGGAACTGAGGTAGAATTTTTTAAAGTGATTGGCGGACAGCATGAATGGTTGGATGCTGCGAATGATATTAATTATTCGGTGGAGATATGGAGATTTTTCAGACGTTTTTCCTGGACTCCGCAATTCAACGCAATAGAAGAGACTTCCTCGCAACTTGATATTGATCTTTACCCTAATCCTTCTACAGACTTCGTAAATATTCAACTTCCTGTTTTATCCGCTGCTGCTCAAATTTCAATAAGTGATATGACCGGCAGAGTGATTTTAAACAGCCATGGTACTTCAACCGAATTGCTTACTATCAATGTTTCTAAATTAAATGCAGGGATGTATATAGTAAACATTGCTTCCGGCGATCAACATCTTAGCAGGAAGCTTTTTGTAACCGGTTAGAAATATTCACGGGTACTTCGGGCTTTTAACATCACATCCGGCTTCGCAATTAGAAGGCTTCATAAAATGGGGCATTCTATTACCTTAGGTTCAGTATTTTATTTCTCAAACGCTTAATTGTTCAGTACACTTATGAAAATTAAATCCCTTCTGGTTTTCGCCTGTCTGCTTTTTCTTTTCACTAAATCAAATGCCCAGTGTGGAAGTAGATATATTGATAGTATTTTTCAATCTGTAGATACTGTTCAAAATGTTGTGTTTACAACTACAGCCGGTGGTGCCGCAGATACATTGCTTATGGACGTGTACGTTCCGCACGGCGATAATGCAATTAACAGGCACTTTATTATCTGGGCGCATGGTGGCGCTTTTTTTCAGGGCACTAAAAACGATAATGACATCCAATACCTGTGTAGCAACTTTGCAAAACGCGGCTATGTCTGCGCCTCTATCAATTACCGTCTTGCTCCTAATGTTTTGGTCCTCTACGATTCTGCTGTCGCCTTTGATTATATCATGAAGGCAACTAATGATATGAAATCCGCAATTCGTTATGTCAGAAAAGATATTGCAAACGGTAATACATATAATCTTGATAGCAACTACATTTTTGGAGCGGGCAGTTCGGCTGGCGCCATTATGATTGATTTTGCCGAAACCATTGATAGTCTGGGAGAGGCCGACCCTTCCATCCAGACTGCAATAAATAATAATGGCGGACTTGATGGCAACAGCGGCAACGATGGTTATTCATCAAAAGTAAAAGCGGTAGCCAGTCTTGCCGGAGGTATCAGTCAGCTAAGTTGGATAGGTCCCGGCAATCCGCCTATGGTTTTTTGCCAGGGCACCGCTGATCCCATTATTCCGTACGATTGCGCTTATGTATTTAATGGTTATACGGGGGGCTTCGTTAAATTATTTCAACTCTGTGGTTCCGATCAAATGCATTTGCAATGTCAGGCCCAGGGCGTTGCTACCACGCTAATGCCATTTGCAGGGCAAGGTCACGTACCTTGGTCCAGCCACCAGGATATTATGACAACCACCGATTCCACAGTAGCCGAGTTTTTTTATCACCTGGATTGCCTGGATACAGCCTCGGCAGTAGCTTATGTCGCCGATGAGATTCAATTAAATATTTTCCCCAACCCTGCAACAAATCAATTCTACCTGCAATCGCCATCTGCCAATCAAATTAGCGATGTATCGGTCTGCGATTTAATGGGGCGGATTGTTTTTGCCACCCGGTTTACCAATCAAGCTGAAATATTATCTGTTAATGTTGGGCCCCTATCCATGGGTCTGTACGTGGTAAAAGTGAATGTTGGGGATATCTGGGTGAATAGAAAAATATACTTGGGCGAGTAGCTCATTGTTACCCTTTTGCATTTTTGCCGCTAAAGGGCTGAAGCCCTTCGCTGTTCGCGGATTTCCTGATCCACGCCTGCCCGACAGAATGGCTTCAGTCATTCGGGCGGGCCTTGAAAGGTGTGGCAACTTTTTTGAGAGGGCTATAAATGAGTGAATAGGCCTTTATAATTTCTACCTGAATCTTGTTGGCATAATTACTCTTTCGGAATAAATGTCTTCGGTTAGTTGGTGTTCCCTTCAGGATAGTTGCCACGCCTTCAGGATAGTTGCCACGCCCTTCAGGGCGTGGATAGCAAATTGCCAATAAGCTCAGGGCTTTAGCCCTTTAAATTATAACCACAACCAACTAAAATTTCTATTTATTTTACCTGGAAATATCATCTTTCACTAAAGCGGAGTTATGCCATATACCCGAATTTTAATTCATGCTGTTTGGGCAACAAAGGATAGGAAACCCCTAATGCAAACTGAAAACAGGAACGCATTGATTGCTCATATCCGGCAAATTGCTGTTGAAAAAAATATTCATCTGCTAAATGTGAATGGATATGTGGAACATTTGCATTGCCTGATCTCCTTAAAATCCGATCAAAGTATTTCTACAGTTCGATGACTATCCGGATGTTTACCTAATTAATGGCTAAAGCCAAAATTCACTGTTTAATAGACCCCACTCTGAAGAGTGGGGCAACATATTGCCCCGACTTTTAAGTCGGGGATTGGGAAAAGGAGAAAAGGCTTTAGCCATTAATGTATTTAGGTAAACATGCGGATAGTCATTTACAGTTCTTAATTTAATAAAAGGAGAATCTTCTTTTTGGGCAAATAAGAATTTACTATGGCCGGAAAAATTTGGATGGCAGGATGAATACTTTGCTGTTTCAGTAAGTCAATCTCAGTTTGAAGTGGTTAATAATTATATCAACAACCAGGAAGAGCATCATAAGAAAAGGTCATTTCAGGAGGAGTATGAAGAGTTTATTAAAAAATATGACTTTGTCGGCTAAAGGGCTGAAGCCCTTCGGTTTTCTTCCTTTTACTGTTTGCCACGCCTTAAAAGGCGTGGCAACTTTTTGGAGAAGTCCATGATGAGTTCATCTCCACCAGAATTTTTATCCTGGATTTTGATGAAGCATGGAAGGGCTTTCACAAAAGGAGTCGCCGACGATTGCCACACCCTTCAGGGTAGTTGCCACGCCCTTCAGGGTAGTTGCCACGCCCTTCAGGGCGTGGATAGCAAATTACCAATAAGGCCAGGGCTTTAGCCCTTTAAATAATCACCACACCGAACTAAAAAAGGACTTTACAAAAAAATATGACTTTGCCAGCAATGAGTTTCAGCCTTTAAACAACCAGCAATCACGATAAAGAAATAAAGATTAATTATGTTCAAATATTTTCATCCTTAAACATGTTATTTTCCCCGTTTTTCGCGTTATATCCTCAACCCACTACATAACCTGTATGATTTATCGTTTACTTGTTCTGCTTATTTTCATATGTTCCATAAGTTTACTTTCCGCGCAGGGCAGAATTTCCGGTGAGGTATCCGATTCTCTTAATCAAACACATTTAGATGCGGCGCAGGTAATTCTGCTGAAAAAAGGAACAACCAATGTGATTCAATCCTCTTTTGCAGATAGCCTCGGCAAATTTTCATTTGACCAAATCGCCATAGGTAGCTATCAATTGGAGACTAAATTGTTGGGCTACTTCCCCAAATCATTATCAGTTGAACTAACTTCTCAAAAACTGGAAGTTTCTTCGCTCAAAATTTTGTTGGCTCCGCAAGCTAAGGTGTTGCAGGAGGCCGAGATACTTTCCGAAAAACCGGTGATAAGAAACGTGGCGGGGAAAATAATTTTTGATGTTGCCAAAACGGTAAGTGACGGGGCGGAAACTGCGCAGGAGAGCCTGCAAAAAATTCCGGGCGTAAATGTTAGCGAAAGCGGCTCGGTAACAGTTCGCGGTAAAAGCAATGTAAAGATATTGGTTGATGGCAAGTCGAATCCAATGGCCGAAACCAACCCCGAACAATTTTTAAAATCCATACCGGCAAAAAATATTGAAACCATCGAGGTAAACACTGCTCCGTCTGCAAAGTACGATGCCAGTGGCAGCGGGGTGGTTATAAATATTAAACTCAAAAAAGGCAAGTTGGAAGGATTCAACGGCTCATTAACCGCTGGCGTGGGAACCGTGTTCAACAAATACAATGGTTCAGGAAACTTTAATTATAAGAAGGGGAAGATAAATGTGTTTGGCAATGGGTATTACAGCAACGAAATAAAATGGAGCAGGTCTTCGGATGATAGTAAGATAAGCAGCGATTCCCCTACTTATTTTAACCGGAATTTAAACGGCCAAACACATTCGCAAAACGGGAGCGGTAAACTGGGTATAGAGTACGCCATGGATAAATATCACGCCCTGACCTATTCTATAGATGGCGGCTATTGGGATTGGGCTCAAAAAAGCTGGGGGAATGGTGACACAAGGAACGCCTTTAATCAACTGGTTTATACTGATATACAAAACAGAACGGCAAACAATGCCGACATCAGTTTTACAAACTCAATTAATTACCGCCAAACATTTGATACTACTGATAGGGCGTGGACGATTGACATTGCCCATACTTATGATAAACGCAATAACAATGGACAAAGCTATTCCCATACCTACGATACCCTTGGCGTGGAAGTGCCTTCAACTTTTTTCAGCAAAAACACCATTAGCCAGGGTGTTACACATAATATTTTGCTCCAGTCCGACTTTAATACGCCATTAAAATGGATGGATTCTAAAATTGAAACAGGCGTGAAGGAAGAGATAAATATTTTTGACAACAGCAACGATGTATTTGATGGAAGTACCGGTGTAGATATTAAGGATACCGTGCAAAGTAACAGATTTAAATATCTGGAAAGTGTAACAGCGGCCTATGGCACCTATACCGGTAAATACAAATCCTTCACCTATAGTGGTGGCTTAAGGTGGGAACATACCTATATTAATTCTCCCCTAAACGCAGTGCGACAAAGCTATTCGAGTTTTTTCCCGTCGGTGACATTGGGATATAATATTACCGAGAGTCATATCCTTACGCTAAGCTATGGTCGCAACATCGAACGCCCCGGCTTTTGGATGTTGAATAATTCAATAACCTATACGACACCACATTCATTATGGCTTGGCAACCCGGATATTAAACCGGCCTTTGTCAATTCAGTTAACCTTGAATATAATGCCACCCTTGGTAAACAAACCCTTACTTTTTCAGGCTCCTTTGCACATATTGGCGGCACCTTTCAGCAAATAAATAATGTAGACTCAAACAACATTACCTCCTCGCGTTATGAAAATGCCGGAACGGAAATGAGTATGTTCTTCTCGGTTGATGGTTCATTTAAGATCACCAAATGGTGGGATTTTTCCATGTCACCTGGTTATGGACATCATTGGTATAGTTACGTTTATAATAATACCTTACTTAAATCCGGTGGTGATGAATTTTCATTATGGGGCAGCACCACTTTTCGCTTTTGGAAAAATGCAAGTCTTCAACTTTGGGGATGGGGTAACTCTGGCTTTTTAGGTGCCCAAAGCAAAACGCAACCGGTCGGAAATCTCACTGTAACTCTCCGCAAAAAATTCTTTAAGGACCACTTAACAATTGCAATCAGTTGCCGCGATGTACTGAACACAATGACATGGACCACGCACACTTTTAACCCGGTGCTGGACGAACGCAACGTCTGGAAAAGCGAGAGTAGGGTTGGTTATCTTACGCTTACCTACCAATTCGGGAAACAATCATTTTCACCCGATCAAAAAACCAAAGGCAAAAGCAGCCGTATTGGAGGCGGTGGTGGAAATGGCGGAGGCAATTAACCGGTGGCCTAGTTTACCTTTTCAATAGTATATCTCAAAAAATACCTGTCCTTAAGCGGATATTGACTACCGGGGCAAGGGTCATCGTTCATTCCGCTTTGCGGCGAATTGGTAAACCGGTCAATTTTGCCCAATCGGTCATAGCTGTGCAACTTGCTTATCTCTCCAAAATCATCATCCAGGCATCCTCTTAAAAACATGGTGAAGTTGAAAGAGCTTCGCTTAAACAAAGCTTTGGTTTTACGATTGCAAGGCGAGCCGGGATCAAGCAATTTGCCGGTTAACATATCAACTCCGTCTACTTCCCAGCCGTTCATATCTACTCTAAAACTTTTTCCACGAGGCACACAAACTGTAAATTCATTGTTAAGTGTCCACCTGTGTTTATAGGTTTTTCCAAGGCCCTTTGTAAGTATTTTTCCCTTTTTAGGAAAAAAGTCATTTACAAAAATCCATTGGTTTCCAACACTGGCAAACAGCCTTATCTCTGCCTTTGTAAGTATCTCATCAATATGCCTGAAATGGATATTCGTCAGTTTTACTTTATAGATATCTATGGGGAGTGAAGTTGATACACCGCTTCCTTCATCCCAAAAAACGTCAATCGTCCGGGCGTATATTTCAAGGTCATTGGCGTTTTTAGTTTTCCATGGTATAAGAATATGCGCCGTTGCTGAGTCATCATTCAGCTCAATAGTTTCAGGAACAGTAAAATTGTCGCCTTTTTGTTTCGTCACAGTATACTTAAGGCGCGATTTTGGCGAAGGCCGGGGCAAGTCTATAGTTGCAGTAAATTCATAGTCCTTGCTGCTCATATTTACCCGTTTTACAAAACGCGGAGCGTTGTAACGGTTGTTCATCAGCGCCCCATCGTCACCGCTGGCAAAAATGTCTATCCGCGTTGCAAATTTTACGGAACTATCGCCAATAATTATCTGTTCGGGTAACTGGCGTTTAAAGGCCATAAATCTTAAAGGGTGTATCTCGGCATTGCTTGGTGGATGGCCTCTGTCCCACACATAGTGGCCTTCTACATGGGCCCAATCACCCGGCGCTGGCCAGTTCCATATCATGTCGCCCATTTCGTGGCCCGCAGTGCTAAATCCCCCGCTTCTTCCTACGTCGTTATCCATCCATAGCGGGCCGGCTTTATTCGACATCGCTAATCCACTTTCCCATTCGCAATGAAAAGTATTGTGCATTACCGTGTCGCTGCTATTCTCTTTTTTATAAACCAGGTAGGGCATTAGGTTGGTAAAACGATTGTCTTCCGTTTTATCCGGAATAAGGTCAAAGTTCAGGTCGTGCGAATAGTGATAGTAGGGAATGTCCTCATGGTAAACCGCCGGGCCATCAGTACCATCTACCAGGTTGTAGGCAACTTTGCCTTCTATTGTGGCCACGTAATTTCTATCCACCACAGGCAACCACGATGGTAGAATAATGCCTATATCGTAATATAAATGCCTTTTAAGTATCGAAAATGTATCGCGGCAAGGCGAAAAACCTTCTTCGCTTTGCGTAGAAAATGGATGTAGTTTAAGCGGATATTGAGCAAGCAAATTTCCGGCAGAAAACAAAAATAAAAACAGGACAATCTTCCTCATCGCATTAAAAGAGGGTCAAAGATAATCGTGTTATTGGTTTTGTGGCCTCATTCAAAAAGGTTTAAGCTTGCTTAACAGGCTTTGGGGGCGTAAGGAAATTAACAAATGGTCTGGGCGCCTAGTTAAGGTCCTTTACTTTTACACTTACAAATGAAACTGCGATGAAATTCAAATACAATTTTCTGGCTGGCTTATTGTGCTTGTTGGCAGGAACACGGATTGATGCGCAATGTGTGCTTGGTTTTACCCATACCTTTACTCCGCCGGCACTTTACAATTTTACTAATATATCAGTTGATTACGATACCACCCAAACTATTACCTGGAGTGTTTCGGGTCCTAATGTGGTTTACGTAAGTAGTCTGGCAAATCCTTCGTTCTATTTTCCTGTAAACGGAACCTATTACATAATCCTTTCGATTCCGGGATGTAATTACCTGATGGATAGTATTATTGTTTCGGGGTTAACTATTACGGGCACCTGCAATGCCCGCTTGTCCTATTATCCCACCTTTGCCAGTAACTTTGAGTTTGATGATGCCTCCACCGCTTCCGACTCAATAATAAATTATGTCTGGCATGGAAATACCTATGATAATTTTATGCAGGTAAATGGTTGGGACAAAAATTCGGATCTTTCGCTTTGGTCCTATAATGGCTGCCACTATGGGGCATATAAAGTAACTCACACTATTACAACTATTTCCGGATGCCAGTCCACCATTCTCGATACTGTATCTACTTACTGCGATTGCCAGCAGGCCATGCGACCGGCTATTAGTTTTTTTTATGATAGCACTACCCGGCAGCTTATTTTTTCCGATTCTATTTCTGCGGGCGTGGCCTCATCTCATTACTGGAGGTTTCAGACCAACACCCAGCAGTATTATACAGATTCATCAGCTAACCCCGTTTTTAATTCACTTACGGATACAATCATCATTGCCTGCGATGAAGTATACGACAGCAGCAGCCGTTGCACTGCGCAGGTTTGCGATAGTGTTCATGCTTTTATCGTCGCTACCGGTATAAAGGATGTACCATTCGCAGCGGAGGTGCAGATTATTGTTTTCCCGGGCTCTATTCAAATCCGGTATTCAAATATTGAGTTGAAGAGAGCGGAGATATACGATGTGCAGGGAAAACTTATTCGGTCTGATTATGTTAATTCATCACCTGCCTCAATTATTCTTCCACCCATATCTGCAGGAATATATTTTGTGAGGTTAATTTCAAACGAGTCGGTAATTGGACGAAAAATTTTAGTAAAATGAAGGCGCTGATTTACTATAGCCAATTAAGGAATCGCAAAATTGATTTGCGTGGTTGCAGAGGTCGTGCCGTTTTCTGGCAACGTAAAAGTGGTATTCGTGGTACTCACATAGTCACCGCTGTTAACAGTTCTGTTTCCATCTTTATCGTAAAAGGCGTATAAGTAATAAGTACCAGGGTGCATGTAATTGAACGTAAACGAGCTATTGCTTGCCGAAAGAATTACGTACCTGCTGCGGTAAGCAAGATTTGCAAAGTTGAAGGTGTAAGGTGGAGAAATAAGCGGTTGTGTAGTAACCACAAGCATTACAGTTTTTGAAGGATCAAGCGTTAATCCTCCGCCCACGGTAAATGAAAGTGTAGACTTACCCAAATAAGGCTGCGAACTTTCTGAATAAGGGTCGCTGCTCAGGTCATAATATACGCTTTCTGTAACATCTTTAAAGGTGGTACTAAAATCCTTAACCAATGTTTTTTGCGGAAATCCAAAAGCAGCTATAGCATTTTGACAGGATGTTGCATCCTGTAGTTTAGCCCTCCATTCCATATGCAAAGTTGGCGTAGTAAGTGTATTATACTTATTGGTAAACGAGCGGATCACTAAACTATCCTGTTTAAAGATTACTTCGGTAATGGTCCGGCTACTGCCTTTTACAAAATCAACAAAACGATAATAGGATTGCCCCGAAGTTTCAGAAACGCTATCAACCTCCATGTACGAAACACGTTTGCGGCTGGCAAAACTTCCGCCGTTTCTAAATGCCATTTTGTATTCTGAGTTGTGATAAGTGATGAAGAAGGACATGAAAATATCATTGGCCGTATCCAATTCATTTTTTGCCGAAACCTGCGAAGCACTGATGGGGCGGAAATCAACCACCCATTCAGGGTAACTGCCTAAAGCCGTGGTGCTGGTTACTCCACCATCCCAAATGCCGCAAATTTTTGAAAGCAGGTTATACCCTATTACATCTGTTGATGAAGTAATCGGCGGTGGAGGCGTTGTAGTTTGATTCTCGGTTGTCTTGGCTTTTTTGCCGCAACCTCCAAAAATAAATGCCATCAATACAAGCGGAAATAAATACCTCTTAAACCTGTTCATTAGGTGGTGTTAAAATTATACGAAGCTAATTTCGGCAATTTAGAGAACTGTTTACCCAATTATTTGTCCTACTTTAAAGTTTCCGTTCGTTATAAAGCAAAACAAAAATTTTATGGCAAAAACAATCACACAAAAAGTAGTGTTTAAAAACACCAGCCCCAAACAGCTTTACGACCTTTACATGAATGCAAAAAAGCACAGTCTTGTAACTGCTTCTCCTGCAAAAATTACTGAAAAGGAGGGACGCAAGTTCTCCGCTCACGATGGCTACATAAACGGCAAAAACCTGCAATTGGTAAAAGATAAACTAATTGTACAAAGCTGGAAATCGGCCGATTGGCAGGATGGCGATTTGGATTCTACCTTTATTTTGCGCTTTGAGCCAAAGGCAAAAGATACAGTACTTCATGTTGTACATGCTAATGTTCCCGACAAAGAGGTAGACGGTATTGATAAGGGTTGGCACGATTACTATTGGACCCCCTGGAAGCAATACCTGAAAGGAACGCCAATTGCAAAGCGGAAAGAGATGTAATGTAAAAAAGGCCTGATGAAAATTTGTTCATCAGGCCTTTTACATTTTATTTTTACCGGTAGCGTCTAAGCATCATAGCCTTCATAAACAATAGGCTGTGGTTGAGCGTGTACAAGGTTTTCTTCTTTAGAATAATGAACTTCCAGTTCGTTCAGAATATTTAAAAGTTCATCCAGGCTTTCAGAAACTACAAGGCGCGAACGAAAAGCTTTAATTCCCGGTAAGCCGCCAAAGTAAGGCGCATAATGTCTGCGCATTTCAAGTATTCCCAACTTCTGATTTTTCCAGGTAATGCTGCGTTGCAAATGCTCGCGACAGGCATCCAGTTTTTCAGATAGTGTTGCAGGAGCCAAATGTTGTCCCGTATTTATAAAATGCCGCATCTCGCGGAAAATAAATGGATTGCCTATGGAGGCTCTTCCTATCATTATGCCGTCCGCACCGTACTTATTTACAATGTCCAGCGCCTTTTCAGGTGTGTTTACATCACCATTGCCAAACACCGGTATTTTTAAACGCGGATTTTCTTTCACTTTAGTCAGCCATTCCCAATTTGCTTTGCCCGTGTACATTTGGTGTTTGGTACGGCAGTGAATAGAGATAGCTTTTATCCCCACATCCTGTAGGCGTTCGGCCACTTCAATAATGCGTATCGTATTGTCATCCCAGCCCAAACGGGTTTTAACTGTAACCGGTAGTTTGGTAGAGTTGACAATAGCCTTGGTAAGCGAAACCATTTTATCAATATCGCGCAAAATGCCGGAGCCACCATTACGGCAAACAACATTCTTTACCGGACAGCCATAATTTATGTCCAGCAATTCGGGTTTTGCAGCTTCAACAATCTCAGCACTGCGCATCATCGCCGCTTCGTCGCCGCCAAATATTTGAATACCCACAGGGCGCTCATCATCATATATGTCAAGCTTCTTAATACTTTTCTCCGCATCACGTATCAGGCCATCGGCACTGATGAATTCCGTATATAGCATATCCGCACCGTACTTTTTGCACAGGTGACGGAACGGCGGATCACTTACATCCTCCATTGGAGCAAGCAACAGGGGCATATCCGATAATTCTATGTGGCCTATTTTTACCATAAAATTTAAGGGCGCAAAGATAGCAGCTTCGGCGGAAATCTACATAGCCGGGCCCTGCCCCGCCATTTTCGAATCAATATAAGCTATCACCTCCTTATCATGCCCCGGCTCGAACCATTGAATATTTGGGTCTTTTTTAAACCAGGTCATTTGGCGTTTGGCGTAGTTGCGGGTGTTTTGTTTTATCAGTTCTACAGCCTGTTCGTAGGTGAGTTTATCTTCTATGTAATCGAAGAGTTCTTCGTAGCCAACGGAGGAACTAAGTGTATGTAGTTTACGATAGGTATACAAGTGCTTTACTTCTTCCAATAAACCCTGTTCAAGCATGGCGTCAACGCGTTTATTGATGCGCTCATTCAGTGCCTGCCGTTCTAAATTCAATCCTGTTTTAATGCTGATAAAGTTGCGTTCTGCTTTTTTGCCAATGCGTTGTTCAGAGTATTTCTTTCCGGTTGTATAAATAACTTCTAAAGCGCGTTTTAAGCGGACAGGATTTTTCCTGTCTACCTCGGCATAATATTCAGGATCCAATCGCTCAACCTCTGTTTGAAGCCACTCCAATTCCTTAGTGTTCAGAAAATTCCGGGCTGTTAGTTGTTGACGAAAATCTGTTTGTTCAAAATTATCGAAGCCGCTGCAAACTGCATTGATGAACAGGCCCGAGCCACCCACCATGACGGCAACATCTCTAGTTTCAAAATATTTATCCAAAAAATTAATCACCTCGCGCTCGTACCTACCGGCATTATAGTTTTTATTGTGAATGGAAATGTTGTTGATGAAATGATGCGTTACCTCAGCCAATTCCTGGTTGGTAGGTTTGGCGGTGCCAATATTCATCTCCTGGTAAAATTGCCTTGAATCAGCCGAAATGATTTGGGCATCGTAATGTTTGGCAATTTCAATCCCAAGCGCAGTTTTGCCAACTGCGGTTGGCCCGCAAACAACAATTAAATACTTTGTATTTCCATTTTTCAATTCCACTAAATTCTTTTATCATTTTCCTCTGGCAATATTCAGGGGCAGACACGTGGGCCTGCCCCTACATTTACTGCCTTTAATTATCACATTATCACATTTGCCAATTATCACATTCCCACATTCGCTAATTACCTCATTCGCTAATTGGTTTTAACCCCAGTTTCGCACCCAGTTCCAGCATCATACCAAAGGCCTCGTTAAAATCGTTCTTAATCTTGCCTTCTATGATGGCCTCTTTAATTTCCTCTTTGATAACTCCAATTTCGCGCGAAGGTTTAATGCCAAATGTTTCCATTATCAGCTCGCCTGTAACGGGTGGTTGAAAGTTTCGTAGCTGATCCTTTTCTTCAACTTCCTTTAACTTTTCGCGCACTACTTCAAACTTGGTTAAGTAGCGCTTTACCTTTTCGCGGTTTTTGGTGGTAATGTCGGCTTCGCACAACATCAACAGGTTTTCTATATCATCTCCTGCTTCAAATAATAAACGCCTTAAAGCCGAATCGGTTATTTCTTCTTTTGTTAAAGCAATAGGCCGCAAGTGCAGGAAAACCATTTTCTGTACAAACTTCATTTCAGGCCCCATGGGTAGTTTCATTCTTCTGAAGATGGAAGGAACCCACTTACTGCCCAGCACCTCGTGTCCATGAAATGTCCAGCCGTGGCCAGGCACAAATTTTTTAGTAGGCGGCTTCGCTATATCGTGCAAAATGGCAGCCCATCTTAACCAAAGGTCTCTGCTTGTTTTGGTAAGATTATCCAATACCTGCAGGGTATGATAAAAGTTGTCCTTATGGCCTTTGCCTTCGTAATTTTCAACCCCTTTCAGGTTTTGCATTTCGGGGAATATAATTTTCAGTAGCCCTGATTCTTCAAGAAGTATGAAACCGATAGAAGGGATTTTTGCAAGAATGATCTTGTTCAACTCATCGGTTATCCTTTCCTGAGAAATGATTTTTATCCGTTCGCAGTTTCGTTTAATGGACTCGAAAGTTTCTTTTTCGATCACAAAATCCAATTGTGTTGCAAAGCGTATAGCCCGCATCATGCGCAAAGGGTCGTCGCTAAAAGTAATGTCAGGGTCCAGCGGGGTACGAATAATTTTATTGCCCAGGTCTTCAACACCGCTAAAGGGGTCAATCAATTGGCCGTAGGTGTTTTTGTTTAAGCTAACTGCCAGCGCATTAATAGTAAAATCTCTCCTGTTTTGATCGTCCTGCAAGGTGCCTTCTTCAACAATTGGTTTCCGCGAATCACGCTGGTATGATTCTTTGCGGGCACCTACAAATTCAAGATCCAGGTCATTCCATTTAAAATGGGCCGTACCAAAATTTTTGAAGACGGTTACATTTAATCTTGGGTCAATTTTCTTTGCGGCTTTTTCGGCCAATTCAATTCCACTGCCAACACAAACAAAATCAATGTCCTTACAATCTCTCTGCAACAATTGATCACGCACAAAACCGCCTACCGCATAGGTATCAAACCCCGATTCTTCGGCTGCTTCTGAAATAAATTTAAAAACAGGATGAGTAAGTGAAATTTTGTTTTGCACGGCGCAAACCTAATCAAAAAGCGAAGAGGCTAAAATGTCCGCAGTTTTTGAATGGGCACTTCCTTAATCTTATATTGAATTTGAAGGATAAAACTTATCTTTGCGTGATGCTAAAAGACATTATCAACGTCGACCCCGAAATACTTAGTGGCACCCCGGTATTTGCAGGCACCCGTGTACCTGTTAAGGCTTTGTTTGACTACCTGGAAGGAAGCAAGACCTTAGATGATTTTTTTGAAGATTTCCCCTCGGTAAAGCACTCACAGGTGGTTAACCTTTTAAATCTGGCACAACAATTAGTAATTGCGTCCAATGAAAAAGCTGCTGCTTGACGAATGTGTCCCACAAAGGCTTCGACATAGCCTTCTTGAGTTTGATGTTTATTCCGCTACTTATATGGGATGGATCGGTATTAAAAATGGCGCACTTTTGAAATTAGCGGTTGAAAACAATTTCGATCTGTTTTTAACGACTGATAAGAACTTAAGATTCCAGCAAAACCTCGAAAATTTTCCCTTGAGTATTATTGTGTTTGATGTAGTGAAACTTGAACTGGAAAATATCCTGGTATTACTTCCTAAATTCAAGGAAATGGGCGGTACCTTCGAGAAACATAAGGTGTATATTATCGAATAAAGGGCATATAGAAATTCATTGATCCACCATTACCTGAAAAAATAATTCACCCCCTCCACCTGCGTTAAAAGAGTTGAAGGCGCATCCGTTGCAACCGCCCGGCCTTCAATTTTGGGTGCAACAGGTGAGTGTATTTTCAGGTATTCTTCCATCACATCATGCAAGGTATAACCTAATTTATGCACGTTCTTTACGTCTTTAATGCGGCACAAAACGCTTTCCGGGTCGCCTTCGCGTTCGCAGGCTACAATGCTGTAGGTTTTATTCACATCAAGCCTTGTGTCTTTTATTTTAACTTCCTGCAAGCGCTTGTCCTTGTCGTTGCCTATGGTAAACTTTATTTTCATACCATTAAAACGTATAAGCCAACCTCCGAAACGTTTGGTGGCATCTTTGGCAAAAACGTTTTCTATTTCCGTTTCAAGCCAGTTCCAAAGTTGCTGACCCGTTACTTCAGCCATTTTTACATCGCTGTTCACAGGCAACATACTCCATAAGTATTCCATAGTAATATCGGCCTCGCCACTTTTTGCATCAGGCACTAATGGAGGACAAAAACGAAATCCGTTCGACAAAGCAATGTCCGGTTTTGCCTTCCACATCACCGCATCGGTTATCAGGTTATCCATAGGGGTTTCAATCACAAAGTAGCGCATAAGGGGAGTGGTGGTTTTTCCCAATACGCGTTTTATCTCTTTGTTATAAGGTTCATGTGTTTTTTCCAGCATCTCCAGCATTTCCGGATCTGCCTCGTATTTTTCCGGATCGACTTCTAATAGTTCATACACCTCACCTTTAATTTTACCATCCTCTATCACAATATCCAGTTTGCCGATAAATGAAGCAAAAGAGCCGGGCTCGGTTACCTTGCTGTAAGTTCCTTTTAATGGTTGCCGGATTCGTTCATGCGTATCGGCCCCAAAAATATAATCCACGCCTTCGGCAAAAGGTTGAGCCGCCAAATGCAGTTGTTGCGCCAGGCCCATGTGTGTTAATGCAAATACCATATCGCATTTTTCCTGTTCGCGCAATAGCTTCACATATGCCGCAATATTCTTTTCGGGTTGCGAAAAATTAATGCCATAGCTATATGCCGGCGACTGCCTAACGGGTGTTAGTGGGTCATTATATCCTACAAAACCGATCTTTAAACCTGCTAAATAAAATGTTTGGTAAGGCGGGAAGATCATCTCCCCCGTTTTTTCATGGAACATATTGCCACAAACCTTAGGCGCGTGATAGCCGCCCATATCTTTTATCAGCATTTTTTTCCCGTAAGCAACTTCCCAGTTGCCGGGCAACATCAGGTCATAATTAATGTTGTTCATCAAAGGTATTAAAGCCTGTCCTTCGCTGAGTGCTGCAATGGCGCTACCCTGAAAACAATCGCCACCGTCCAGCAATAAAGTATTTGGGTTTTGCCGGCGCAGTTGATTGATCATGGTTTTCATATGCGCAAATCCTCCGCGCTTTTTAAAAACGGCTTTTCCTTCTTCCCAAAAAAACTCATCGTGTACCGTAACCTGCCCGTGTATATCTGCCGTGTGCAGCAAGGTAAGATGCTGCACCTTTCCCGATTTAACCGCTTCGCTTTTCAATATTTCTTTCGCCTTTCCTTCTTCCTGCAAAGCATAGGTACTTACGGGCATTAGCCCCAGGCCAACCGTGGTGGCACCAAGTGTTTTTAAAAAGCCTTTGCGCGAAAGCCCCGTTGTATTTATAAGTGAATTACAATTACCACAGCCGCAAGTGGTGGAATGTTTTTTTTCAAAACTCATTATTCATTTTATTTAGCCTGCACATTCTTTTTGTATTGGGCAATGGATAAAAACGGGCCGTACTTATGTTGTTTAACGCTAAACGTATCAGCATATGGACCAAAGGGATGATCTACTGGTTTGCTTGAAATTTTTGGCCAGTCCTTACTTAAATCTTTTGTTGGTCTTGCCTGACTTGTTACAAAGGCCGCAACGTTCCAGGCTTCTTCATCACTTACCTGC
>JAQBNQ010000057.1 GCA_028288545.1 Bacteroidota bacterium | reverse complement strand
ACAGGTAATTCGTATAATAATGGCTGAGTTGACACGTATGGCTTCGCATTGTTTATGGTGGGGCGCTATGGGTATGGACGTGGGTGCATTTACACCATTCTTTCATGCCTTTCGCGAGCGCGAAGCAATCAATGATATTATGGAGGAAACCTGCGGTGCACGGTTAACCATGAACTACATGGTGCCAGGTGGTGTAATGGCCGACCTGCATCCGAACTTTCAGAAAAAGACTAAGGATTTTATAACCTTGTTTAAGAGCAAGGTAGACGAATATGACGAGTTGCTGACGGGTAATGTTATTTTGCATCAGCGTTTAAAAGGGGTGGGGAAAATTTCTGCAGAGGATGCTATTTCTTTTGGCTGTAGCGGGCCGGTGCTACGTGCCTGTGGCGTAAAATGCGACATCCGCAAACTGGCACCTTATGATGGTTACGAAAAAGTGAAGTTCGATGAGGTGCTGGAAACTGAGGGGGATAGTTTTGCCCGTTATATGGTACGTATGAACGAACTGCGCCAATCGCTTTACATTGTTGAACAATTAATTGATAATATCCCGGAGGGAGAGTTCCAGGCAAAAACAAAAGCGGTGCTGAAATTGCCTAAGGGCGAATTTTATTCGCGCGTTGAAACTGCCCGTGGAGAGTTTGGAGTATACATTATTAGCGAAGGTGGCTTGACCCCTTATAGAATTAAATTCCGTTCACCGGGTTTCTCTAATCTTTCAGCCCTGCATCACATGACCAAGGGCTCTAAGATCGGCGACCTTGTAGCAACCATGGGAACTTTGGATTTGGTAATACCTGATATAGATAGATAAATGATTCATTCGTACGTACAAAATAAACTGGGGAATATTCAGGATCTTATGAAAGAGCATAGAATCCGTAAAGCTTATTTGTTTGGCAGCAGTGTAAAGGAAACTTTCAGCGACAAGAGTGATATTGATGTATTGGTCGATGTAGATGAGAGCATTGACCCAGTAGAACTAGGAGGACATTTATGGGACTTGCAATTTGCCTTAGAGGATTTGTTGGGAAGGAAAATAGATTTACTTACCAGTCGTTCTTTGAGAAATCCTTTTTTCATTAAGGAGATTGAGGCCACTAAAGAATTGATTTATGGATGACGAGGAGAAAAAATATTTAGCTGATATTGTCCTTGCCATTGAAAACCTTGATGTTCACCTGCAGGGTAAAAGGGATTATAGGCTGTTTGAAGAAAGTGTTACTGTTCGTAGTGCGGTTAAGTATGAATTTGCCGTAATTGGTGAAGCGGTATCTGAATTGCTAAAGCTTAATGCTTCAATTGGCTTAACAAGTGCTGTAAAAATTATAAGTTTCCGAAATAAAATGGTACACGAGTACGATGTTATTGACAACGCCCAGGTTTGGAATATTATTGTAAATTATCTTCCGTTATTGGAAACAGAGGTAAGACAGTTATTGAAAGGTTGAGTAAATACAAAACAAGTTGCTAAGCTTAGAAAGCCTAACCCACACCATTGACCATGCGCTCAACGCATCGCTGAGTCCTACTATTGCTCTTTTAATAGAGATGGTAATTGTGGGAACATGTGCCATTACTTTATTTGCGGTATTAGGCCTTGTGCTGGTTTTTATGGAAAGGAAAGTGAGTGCTTTTATGCAGATACGCAAAGGCCCCAACCGGGTAGGTTTTCAAGGTTTGGCTCAAACCGCTGCCGATACTTTAAAACTTGTTGTTAAAGAAGGATTTACCCCGGATGGTGCCGATAAAATGTTGTTTAACCTGGCGCCTTTTATGGTAATGATTGTAGCGATGTTATTGTTAGCGCCAATAGCTTTTACAAAAGGTTTTCAGATGTGGGATATTAATATTGGGGTATTGTATATATCAGCTGTTTCTTCGGTTTCGGTTATCGGGATTTTAATGGCTGGTTGGGCAAGCAACAATAAATATTCTTTGCTGGGTGCCATGCGCAGTGGAGCGCAAATAGTAAGTTACGAATTGTCGGCGGGCCTGGCTGTTTTGGCTATGGTTGTGCTAACAGGTAGTTTACAGTTATCCGAAATCATTGCAAGTCAACAAAATGGCTGGTGGATTTTTAAGGGGCATATTCCAGCGGTTATTTCCTTCGTCATTTTTATCATCGCAGTTACTGCCGAAACAAACCGTGCTCCTTTTGATATGGCTGAAGCGGAGTCAGAACTTACCGCGGGTTTTCATACCGAATATTCAGGCATGAGATTCGCGCTTTTCTTTTTGGCCGAGTATGTGAATATATTTATAGTATGTGCTATTGGCGCCACTTTGTATTTTGGAGGATGGATGCCATTTCATATCGGAACCTGGGAAGCCTTTAATCATGTAATGGATTTTATACCGGGCGTGGTTTGGTTTACCGGCAAAACCTTCTTTTTGATTTTTGTTATCATGTGGTTCAGGTGGACTTTCCCTCGTTTGCGTATTGACCAGTTGCTGAATCTTGAGTGGAAATATTTGCTGCCGATAAGTATGTTTAATTTGTTGTTGATGACAGTAATTGCAATTATGGGTTGGCACTTTTAGACAGTTTACAGTTTGGAGTCTACTGTTTACAGTTGAATGCAGAATACAAGTTTGATCGTTATTATAGAGAGTTTCCGGTTAAGCACAGAATTATATCATGGCAACTATTAAACGGTTTGAGGATTTGGAATCCTGGAAAAGAGCGAGAGAGCTGGCCAGGGAAATATGGAAGGCAACTCAAATGGGAACATTTATGCGGGATTATAAATTGAAGGATCAAATAAATAGTGCAAGCGGTTCGACCATGGACAATATAGCTGAAGGTTTCGGAAGAGGAGGAAGGTCAGAGTTTGTCAACTTTCTTAGTATAGCAAAAGGATCAAATGATGAAACAAAGTCACAATTATATCGGGCGTTTGATAGAGAGCATTTAACAGAAGAAACATTCAACAGTCTTTACAATTTGGCTGATGAGGCGGGAAAAACAATACACGGTTTAATAGAATATTTAAACGCCTCCGAAATAAAGGGCCAAAAATTCAAAGACCGTACAATCTAAATCTGGAAACAGA
>JAQBNQ010000050.1 GCA_028288545.1 Bacteroidota bacterium | reverse complement strand
CGTCATCGGTTCCCCAATTACTTCCGCTCCAGGTCCAGGTATATTTCCCCAAAAGCCGGTTCTTCAACACTACCAATTCTTTCTTTTCGGTTTCCACATAACTCGCTTTTACCTTACGCATAAAAACTGTATTGGTATCGGGCGATAGGCGCTTAAGCACAGTATAAATACGCAATGCCATGATAAACGAATCCCTGTTTTCGTAGTTTAAAGCCAGCCTAAAATATTTGTGTTTTTGATTCGGCCGGATAAGAATATCGCTACAGGCATTTTTCCACTTTGCCTTCTTTTTGGATTCAACAGTATCGCGGCCAATACCCGGAGAGGCGATGAGTAATAAAAACAAGCTGAGTGTAAAGTATAACCTCATTCGTTAATTAGTTAGTTTGAATATAACGCTTTTGGCACGGTCAAAATTATAGATGCAGGTATTTTGGTTGTAAATATTGGCCTGAATCATAATTCAATCTCCTGATCGTTCCCTTTAGGAGGTTCTATCAGATTCGAATCCTCACTTCCGAATTACTCTTATATTCGCTCCATAAAATTCACCCATGCTCAACATTGTTTTGTTTGGACCTCCGGGAAGCGGAAAAGGAACACAGGCCGAAAAGATCATTTCAAAGTATAACCTCATTCACCTTTCAACCGGCGATATGCTAAGGGCCGAAATTACAGCCGGCACTAAATTAGGACTTGAGGCCAAAATGCTGATGGATAAAGGCGAACTTGTGCCCGACCAGATTGTTATTGGTATGATAGAAAACAAGCTGGACAGCAACAAGCAGGCAGTGGGCTTTGTATTTGATGGTTTTCCACGTACAGTAAAGCAGGCCGAGGCTTTAGATGAGCTACTGGTAAAACGCAATGCCCCCATAAAAGGAGTGCTACGCCTTTATGTAAGTGAAGAGGAATTAACCAAAAGGATTTTAAGCCGTGGCAAAACCAGCGGCCGTGCCGACGACCAGAACGAGGAGATAGTTAAAAACCGCGTGGTTGAATATAGAACCAAAACAGAACCACTGGCCAAGTATTACGAAACCCAGGGAAAACTGCACCAGGTAGTTGGCGAAGGAAGTGTAGACGAAATATCAGCCCTACTATATAAGGAAATTGATAAAATAAAAAGGTGACCAGTGGATTTGACTTCAATCAAAACAAACGCGGGATCAGTAAAAAATTTATTCTAATAATACATTTAAGCGCTTACCTGTATTATCTAACTACTCAATACTAACTACTTAATACTTTATCTTCCATTGGAAAACTTTATAGACTACGTTAAGATACATTGCAAAAGCGGAAAAGGCGGCCCCGGCGCTTCCTCATTTCGCAGGGAAAAATTTATACCTAAGGGCGGTCCCGATGGCGGTGATGGTGGCAGAGGCGGCCACATTATTTTGCGGGGTAATGCACAGTTGTGGACCTTGCTGCACCTAAAATACCGAAAACACGTAATTGCCGAAGATGGCGATAAAGGTATGGGCGCTTTGTGCTCGGGTAAATACGGTGAGGATGCCATTATTGAAGTTCCGTTGGGCACAGTTGCCAAAGATTTTGAAACCGGTGAAACGGAAATTGAGATCAACGAAGACGGGCAGGAATTTATTTTGCTGGAAGGCGGCAAAGGCGGATGGGGTAATAATCATTTTAAATCATCTACGCACCAGGCACCCACTTACGCCCAGCCCGGAATACCCGGTAAAGAAGCCTGGAAAATTCTGGAGTTAAAATTATTGGCTGATGTGGGTTTGGTGGGTTTTCCTAATGCCGGAAAATCTACTCTTATTTCTGTCGTGTCTAACGCAAAACCCGAAATAGCATCCTATCCGTTTACAACTTTGGTCCCCAACCTGGGCATTGTAAACTATAAAGGCGGCCGCAGTTTTGTTATGGCGGATATACCCGGTATTATTGAAGGTGCTGCCGAAGGCAAAGGCTTAGGTGTAAGATTTTTGCGGCACATTGAGCGTAATTCAATCCTGCTGTTTATGGTTCCTATTGATAGCACCGATATTGCCGGCGATTATAAGATCCTGCTTTCCGAACTTGGTAAATACAGCCCCGAACTTTTAACCAAGGACAGGATACTTGCCATTACCAAATGCGATCTTGCCGATGAAGAATTGGTGGCTATGGTTGAGAAAGACCTGAAGAAAAAATTGAAAGGCAAAACCGTTAAAAAAGTGAAGCAGCCCGACGATAATATTCCTCTTTTATTCATCTCCGCAGCAACAGGTCTTGGCATCGAAAAGCTAAAGGATACTTTAATGAAGGTGCTGGATAAAGGACAAAAATAATTTTGGTATTTGCCTGCGTGATCATTTAGTATTGGTGCTTTTGGTAGTGTAATACACCCCTACCAAAATCAACAGCATTCCACCAATTTGAATTACAGATAAAACCTCGCTATCCAACAATCCCCAGGAAATTGCCACTATAGGTACCAGGTAGGTTACACTGGCTGCAAACAAAGCATCGGTTCTTTGCACCAAACGGTAAAAAAGTATCCATGCAATCAGCGTTCCGAATAAGGCAAGAGCGGCTACGGCCGCCAATGGTAACCATACTTGTCCGCTAATAATTCTTGCAGGGGCCGAAGTAAATGACAAGCCAATTAGCGCGGGTATTCCAATCATCATCATGGCCAGGCTGGTGGTATAAACCGGGTTATCATGCTGCAATTTCTGCTTAGTAATGTTGCTGCTCATGCCATAACAAAAAGTGGCTATAACCGGTAGTAAAGCGTAAAGCACATCTACCTGCATGTGACCTCCACCTTTGCCAAGTACAAGTACCAATGCTCCCAAAAATCCAATCACAACCCCCATTATTTTTCTGCCACTTATACCTACCTTAAAAAAATAGTAGCCGATAATTACTGTCCATAATGGAGATAGAGAATTGAGAATGCCATTAATGGAACTTTCACTTTTAGTCATGGATAGCGGAAACAGAAATGCCGGCAACCCGCTACCAACCAGCGACACCGTTAGCAGCACCGGAAATTTTTTCCGGGGCACAACACTTAACGCTTTAAGTGCAATAGGCAACGAAAACAGGCAGGATAAACCTATGCGCAGGCAACCTACTTCCACCCAGCTAAACCCGATAAGCGCCTTTTTGATAAGAATATACGAAGTACCCCAAATAAGTGTAAGCAGCGAAAGCAGTATCCAGTTTTGAAGATTGTGATGCGTGGTGTTGGACAAAGGATAGCTTTATTAAGCCGCGAAGATATGAAACAGTGTTAAACCGTATCTTAGATTAGCTATGGTGCATGGTAGAAATTTAAGTGAACTATTAATTACATTAGCCAGCCCTAAGTTCAATAAAATTAAACCTTAATAAAAAGATGAGATCATTTTACACATTGTTTTTAGTAGCATCCTTATGCGTGTTAAGCAGTTTCTTTCAGCCGTTGGCAGCCAACAACGCCACGTACGAGCAGCGAAGATTGGCTTACATAGATTCTGCACTGGCTCATTTTATTGGAGATGATATTACCCTGCAAGCGTATAAAGGAGTACCGGTTGATACCGCTGCGCTGAACAGTTTGTGCAGGGGCATTTTAGGTGGCCTTAACAGCGACTTTGATATTATTAAACTTATCCGGGTATTATATTTTACCAACGGGCAGTACGACACTACCATTTTGCCTGCAATTAACTCGGTGCCTTATTGGCTGCGGGCTAACGAAACCAAAAGAACTTACTGGTCGGAAAACCATATGGTAATGTGGATGGGTAGCGATTGGCTGCTACATGAAAAATACGGCCGTGCTATTGATAGCACTTTGGACAAAAGACTACGACACTATTTAAGACTGAAAAATGAATACGGCTTTTATGAGTTCTTCTCTTCGGTGTATTCTCCATATTGCCTTGCAGGTCTTTTAAATCTTGCTGATTTTTCGCAGGACCTTGAGATAAAAACTCTGGCAACACAAGCCGCTCAAAAATTAATGGCAGAGATGCTGATGCTAACCAGCGACCAGGGCGTTTTTTATCCTGCTGCCGGAAGAAATTATTACGGCAAATACCTTACTCCCTACGGACAAAATCACAATAACCTGATTTACCTGCTCGAAGGTTTCGGACCTATGCAGTATGGCTCACACGCCGGCGGTTTCCTGGCAAGTTCAACGGTTCCGGTGGATACCGTTATTAACTCCTGGGTACCAGCTATGGATACCTTGTTTCATGTGGGCCACACTTTAGACAGCGGGTTTGTAATAAACAGCGATATTATCGGCATGGATAAAACTATTTTTCAATGGAGTTCAGGTGCCTATTTTCATCCTGAAGTGGCCTTGGAAACTGCTACGCTTTTAACCGATTCCAACTTATGGCATCATGTGGATTTTGCCGCATTCAGCGGGCTTTCGGGGGTTAGTCTTTCCAGTGTTCCGGCTTTGGCTACTTCTTTAAGTTGTCTTTCGGAAAGTTCAGTGATTTGCGGTGAGGATATTGCTATATTCAAGCACAAGTCGATCACCTTATCTTCTATACAGGATTTTTGGAAAGGAAAAATCGGTTACCAGGAAATGCCCTGCGTTGGCACGGTCGGCACCACCCCGGTATTTACAGGTTCAGGCCCTGTAATTACACCCTGGGATAATCGCAATGCCGATAATGCCAATGAAGATCTTCCATACGTAAAACAGAAAAAAAATCTTGCCCTTTTAATGTATCGTCCCGAACCGGTACCTGCGTTTTTAAATTACACGCATAAACAGGTTTCATTGTATTTTAACGACCCTGACTTTAATGAAGTGAGGAACGATAGTATGTGGTTGCTGGGCCGCCAGGGCAATAATTATGTTGCCGTTCGCAGAAGTTGCACTGACACCATCAATGGTATAAGAGCCTGCGATATTCCCAATGGACAATCATGGGTTATAATGGTTGGCGATTCAGACATGTATGGCAGCTTCAACAACTTTCAATCTGTAATTGATCAATCGCAATTTACCGAGCGGTGGTATTACGATTCGCTTACCCTGCAGGAAGTGTACTATGCAAAAATAATAATGGATACCACTATCATCGAATATGCCTGGGGCGTTGATAGTGTTGCTACAGGCATTAATAAACTAAGTGCCAATAACGGGCTTAAAGTTTTCCCTAATCCGGCTAACGACCAGGTAACCATAGACCTGTCAGCTTTTGCGGAACAGTCAATATCCATAAAGGTTACAAATATGATTGGCGAAGTAATGTACTCGGACAAGACCGCTGCCATTACTGAGAATAAAACCATCAATATCGGCGCCTGGGCCGAAGGCATATATTTAATACAAGTTCAAAACGGTCAGCAATTGTACACGCAAAAGCTGGTCAAAAAATAAGTTTTAAAGGCTGGCTATAACACTTATTTCAACGTTGGCATCTTTAGGCAGTCGCGAAACCTCAAGTGTTTCCCTGGCCGGATAGTCGCTTTTAAAATACGAAGCATAAACGCCATTTATCTTTGCAAAATCGTCCATGCTTTTTATAAAGAGTGTCGACTTTACAATGTGTTCGTATCCATAGCCGGCAGCTTCTAAAAGAGCGCCGATATTTTTCATAACCCGGTGGGTTTCGGCTTCTATGCCGCCAATTACCAAATGCCCTGTTGCAGGGTCAAGCGGAACCTGGCCTGAAACGAAAAGAAGGTTGCCGGTTTTTACAGCCTGCGAATAAGGCCCTATTGCTGCCGGAGCATCAGAAGTTTGGATGATATTTTTTGCCATATATCAATAACATTTCGGGATTGTTGGAAGAAAAATTATTTTGTGCTTCGAATCTAATATAAATATGAAGATACTGATGATCGGTGAGCAGGAAAGGGCAATTGAACTGCGGGCAAAACTGTCCGCAGGTGTTGACCTTGAAATTGACTACAGCGATGGCGACCAGGATGAGGATTATAAAGAGTACGACTGCATATTCGATCTTAATTTTGATGATGACCCTTCTAATCTTTCCATATATGCCGGTCTGCGCGATACACCGGTTTTTGTAAATGCCGTAAAATTAAGTTTGAACGAGGCCATATACGCCACTAACGCCAAAGCAAAATGTATGTTATTTGGTTTTAATGCGTTACCGGGTTTTCTCAGCCATTCCACATGGGAAGTAAGTACGTACCGAAAATTCCAGGTGCCCGAGTTAGACAAGGTGATGAAAAAACTGGGTATAGAATATTTGACGATTGAAGACCGCGTAGGCATGGTTAAACCGCGCATTATTTTTATGATCATTAATGAAGCCGCCTTCACCCTACAGGAAGGCACTGCAAGTATTGAAGACATTGACCTTGGTATGAAGCTGGGCACCAATTATCCTTTCGGTCCGTTTGAATGGTGCGATAAAATAGGTATAACGCCGGTATTTGAAACATTAGCAGCGCTGTACGAAGACACCAAAGACGAACGCTATAAAATTTGTCCCTTACTAAAAACAAAGTATTTGAGAAACGAAACTTTTTACCGCCAAAAAGAAAGTAAGTGAACAAGCTGCTCATATACACTCAACGGACTTCCCCCCGGCTAACCTATATATTGGATTTTATATTGGGCGACCTGCTTGGCCTTACTTACGATTTGACCCAGGATAAGAATAAATTTAATGAACACACCGGTGCAAAATTTTCCTATGCCAGGGCACCTATCGCCGACGAAATATGGTTTGAATCGGTTGAACTTCTTTTTGAAACCACCATTACCCTGCAACCCATCAGCTACGCCGAAAGAGGAAAAATGCTGGGCTTTTACCAGGTTTCAGAAAAATCGCATTTGCCCTTCGATCTTTTAGCCAGTTCGTTTTTAATGCTCTCGCTTTACAATGAATACCTGCCCAACAAAAAAGATAAATACGACCGCTACCGCGGAAGCCAAAGCCTCAATTACAAACTGGGTATACTTGAAAAACCCATGATCAATTATTATGCGTTGGGGTTAAAAAAAATACTGGAGGCCAGGTATCCTCCCCTGGTTTTTAAAGAAAATAAATTTGAATACATCGCCACCTTCGACATAGATATGGCCTACTCGTACCGCGAAAAAGGAATGAGAGTAAACATGGGTGGCTTTGTGCGCTCGCTGATAATGTCTGATTTTGGTGATATCCGAAACAGGTATAAAGTCTTGTTCCGCGGTAAGCGCGACCCCTTCGATACATTTGACTATGTTTTTAAAGTCTGCAAGGATGCAGGTGCAAAAACAATGTTCTTTTTTTTATTGGGCAACCGCTCAAAGCTGGACAAGAACATTTCTCACCATAACGAAAATTTCCGTAGGCTCATAAAAAAGGTAGCGGAGAAAACCGAAACGGGTATTCATCTTTCATTCGTTTCTCACGTTTCAAATGAATTGATGCAAACCGAAGTACAAAGGCTGGAAGAAATTACCGGGAAAAAAGTTACAGCAAACCGCTTTCATTACCTGCGGTTCCTGGCGCCTATTTCGTATTTGCGTTTAATTAAGATCGGTATAAAGGAAGATTACTCCATGGGCTTCCCCGCCCGCCTCGGCTTTAGGGCCGGCACCTGTACCCCTTTCAAATATTTCGATCTTGTAAGCAACGAAGCCACCGAATTTAAAATTCATCCCTTTGCGTTTATGGATACTACCTTAACGCACTACAACCGGCTTAATCCTGAAGAGTCCAAGGAAAAAATATTGACCCTGATGAAGTATGTAAAGGAAGTTGGAGGCCCTTTTGTGGCGCTTTGGCACAACAGTTCTCTTACCGAAACAGGCCAGTGGGTTGGATGGCGGGATATTTTTGAAACTGTTGCCCGCGATGCAGCAGCGATTATGAAACAACAACAGTGAACCACTTAAGCTATGTAAAGCGCGGCAAAATTGATGAGCAGAAGTGGAATGCCCTGATAACCGATTCCGCTAACTCGCTCCCCTATGGCTTTTCGTGGTACCTGGATGCTATTTGCACCTGGGATGCCCTTGTTTTAAATGATTACGAAGCGGTAATGCCGCTGCCCTGGCTGCGCAAATTTGGATTTAAAGCTCTTTACCAGCCATACTACTGCCAGCAACTGGGCTTCTTTTCAAAAAAGGAACTAAGCCCCGCAGTAATGGTGGATTTTATTGAGCGGGCGATGAAAGAATTCTCATACCTCAACATCAATCTTAATCCCATAGCCAGCG
>JAQBNQ010000043.1 GCA_028288545.1 Bacteroidota bacterium | reverse complement strand
AGCTGGCTATTTTATTACAAGCCACCACCGAAACGCTTTTTTGTAATAATGCACTATAGCTGTTCGCTACTTCAGCGTTGGCAGTAACATCAATAAACACTGAATTGCGCAGGTTCTTTTCATGAATGAAAGAGATCAGTTCCGGCAATACCATGGGTGTTGCTTTTTTCAATGCATCCTCCCATTTATTCAAATCAATTCCCTCTTCGTTGATGGCGATTTTTTTGCTGTTGGCAATGGCCACTACACGCAGTTGTAAACGCAAATGTTGCAGCAGATAATTTTGCTGCTGTTTTAATTGTTCGAATAAGCGCTTGCCTACATTGCCCGCGCCTACTATAAAAAGATTCAACTGTTTGTAGGCTGTTTCAAAAAACTCCTCATGCAAAACGTTGATGGCTTTTTTTACATCGGCAGTTCCTATTACGGCCGAAATATTTTTTTCGGAAGAACCTTGGGCGATAGCGCGTATGTTAACCCCGTTTTTTCCAAGAGCACTGAACATCCGCCCGCTTATGCCCGGGTGATTTTTCATATTGTCGCCCACCAGTGCTACAATGGCTAAATTATTTTCAACATGAAGCGGCTCTAATTTCTTAACGGTTATTTCATAATCGAATTCATCGTCTACTGCGTCCTTGGCTCGTATAGCATTGATCTCATCTACCGCCACACAAATGGAATGCTCGGATGAACTTTGCGTTATTAAGATCACATTTATTTTCTCGCTGCTCAGCGCTTCAAAAAGGCGTTTGGAAAATCCGGGGATTCCCACCATGCCGCTTCCTTCCAAAAGCAGCAAAGACATTTTACTAATGCTTGAAATTCCGCTTACAATATTTTGATTGCCCGACACTTTATTTTCTATTAAAGTGCCTTCATCCTTCGGAGCAAAAGTATTTTTTATCCATAGTTGAATTCCCTTGCCCATTACCGGCTGGATGGTAGGCGGATAAATAACCTTGGCCCCAAAATGCGAAAGCTCCATGGCTTCCTGGTAACTAATATGCGGAACCACTTTTGCGTTTTGAACCAGGCGCGGATCGGCCGTCATCATTCCACTAACATCGGTCCAGATTTCAAGCACTTTTGCATTTACTGCCGAAGCAAAAATGGCTGCTGTATAATCTGAACCCCCGCGACCTAATGTAGTAGTTACCCCATGCGCATCGGCAGCAATAAAACCCGGAAATAAATAAAGGTTGGATGGATGAGCGCTTACAAAATCCTGGATTTTTTTGTTGGTTGTTTCAAAATCAACGGCTGCAAAAGTAAAGTGCGAGTTAGTCGCTATCAGTTGGCGTGAGTCGGCCCATTGATGTGCAATTTCAAGCGATTTTAATTTGTGGGCAATAATGATGGAGGACATCAACTCGCCAAAACTTACAATTCTATCCAGCGTTCGCCCGGATAATTCGCCCAGCATAAAAACGCCTTCGCAAATTGCTTCCAGTTCGTTGCACTTTGTTTTTACCTCGCTAAGTGTTGCGCTTTGATTGGCAACAGGCACTAATTCTTTAACGCAGGTTAAATGCCTTTGCTCGAAGGTGCTTATTAGTTCTTTATATTTCTCATTTCCCGAAGCGGCAAGTTTACCGGCATCGATCAGCAGGTCGGTTGTTCCGCCAAGCGCGGAAACCACCACCATGGCGGGGCCTCTTTTTAAAGTATCTTTTACAATAGCTATTACCTTGTTAATGTTCTCTGCATTGGCCACCGATGTGCCGCCGAATTTCAATACCTGCATCTGCCAGATTTATTTTGAAGCGAATGTTGCAATTATACTGGCGCGGGGTATAGGGTGTTTTGAACAAGGTTTTTTTTGGTGAATACCAGATAAGTCAGGCCATTAACAACTTTAAAGTTCCCAAATCAAGAACTTTTATTAACTTTGAAGTTCAGTATTTATGAAAAGAATTGTTGCAAAAAGAACGCTAAGAGAGTTTTGGGAGAAACACAGGGACTGTGAGCAATACCTTAAACATGGCATCAAACGGTCAGTTCAGCAGATTGGAAATCGCCGAATGACGTAAAAAAAACCTATGTCAATGCCAGCCTTATTGCAGACAATCGCGTTGTGTTTAATATTAAAGGCAACGACTACCGGTTGGTAGTAAAATTTAATTATCAAAGGCAATGGGCCTTTATCAGGTTTATAGGAACCCATAAAGAGTATGATAAAATTGATTCGACCACAATATAAATTCAATATATGAGTATCAAACCCATTAAAACAAAAGCGGATTACGAAAAGGCTTTGCTTCGCCTGGAAAAAATATTTGACGCCAAACCAAATAGCCCGGCAGGCGATGAAGCGGATATACTTTCATTGCTTATTGAGAGCTATGAAAACGTTCACTTTGTAATAGAAGCACCAGACCCTATTGAGGCGATAAAAATACGAATGGAAGAAATGAATATGAACCAATCTGACCTTGTAGGGGTTATCGGCACTAAAAGCCGCGTTTCGGAGGTGTTGAATAAACGTAGAAAACTTACGGTAGAAATGATCCGCAACCTAACAGGAACGCTTAAGCTATCAGCAAACGTTTTGGTGCAGGATTATAAACTGGTGGCATAAGCCGTTTTGAACAGGGAATTTTTAGGTGAATAGTTTTGGGAACGCGGGTTTAGCGTATTTCGATTATCCGATAATTTTTCGTTTACCTTGAGTAGTAACCCCTTTTTTAGTATCTTTGGATAGTTATGTTAATTGAAAGAGAAAACAATAAAATCGTAATAACCCTATCGTCTACTACCGATAGTTTTGGATTACAGCGTTTGATAGATTACGTTAAATATCTTGAAGCTACATCCAAGAGCAAAGCGAAGCAACAGGACGCTGACAAGCTTGCGGATGAAGTTAATGCCGGTTGGTGGGCTAAAAACAGAAAAAGGTTTATTAAGTGAGACTGATTGTTGATGCCAACATTGTTTTCAGTGGTATCCTCAATACCAATGGTAAAATTGGTGATTTATTGATTAATTGTGGTGATAAGTTTGACTTTATTGCTCCCGATTTTCTCCGAACCGAAATTAAAAGCAAATATGAACGGCTCGTACGCATTTCAAAAATGGAAATGACGCAGGTATTAGAGGCGGAGTTCCAAACTTGCAAGGGTATCACGTTCATTTCAGAAGAGCAGATCAGTACTAAGCATTGGATAGCCGCCGAAAAGCTTGTTGCCGATATTGATCCCAAGGACACTCATTACATAGCTTATTCCAAACATTTTAAGTGTAAAATTTGGTCGGGGGATAAACGACTTATCACCGGATTAGCTGAGAAAGGATTTAAAAACTTTATCACTACCGATGAATTGTTCCAATTATCGCAGAAGTAGTTCAACCCTAATATTTGCCCTACC
>JAQBNQ010000012.1 GCA_028288545.1 Bacteroidota bacterium | reverse complement strand
AGATCTGGATATTGCCGGCGTTAAATTTTTTACCCAGTATTTCAAGAAGCAACATTGCGATGGAATATGCTTCCTGTCCTGTGGAACAGGCTGCCACCCAAATCCTTAGCGGTTCACCAGGCTGTTTGCTTTTTAGCAATTTTGGAAACACCGTGGTTTTTAAATACTGGAAGGTATCTTCATCTCTGAAAAAATCGGTAACATTTATCAGTAGATCGTTATATAATACATCGGCTTCATCACTTTTTGTTCTAAGCAGTTTTTCATATTGTTTCAGGTTTTCTAATTTGTAAAGAAACATCCGTCGCAATATTCGTCTTTTGATAGTCCCCATTTTATATTGGCTAAAGTCAACGCCGGCCTGGTTGTGCAAAAGCTGCAGAATGGTCTTTAATTCGGGGTCCTGATCGTCAATTTTGTTTTCATTTCCCACTTTAAAAATGCCGTTCCGTTCAAAAGTATGTTTGGCAATACGGGTCAGTTCAAGCGCAATTTCTTTTGGCGACAAAATAAAGTCGGCCACACCTTCGCTAATAGCCGATTCGGGCATACTGCCGTATTTTGCCGAGTTATCCTGTGCAAAGGTAATTCCTCCTTCGCGTCTTATTGCTTTTAATCCCATAGTACCATCGCTGGCATTGCCCGAAAGGACTATGCCAATGGCATTTTCTTTATGTTTTTCGGCAAGCGAAGTAAAAAGCACATCAATAGATACTGCCGAACTGCTTTTTGATCTTGGAATTAACTGTATGTGGCCATCGGTAATTTCAATTCCTTTGTTGTAGGGTATTACGTATACATTATTAGGGTGCATCAGCTCCATATCCTCTATTACCTGGACCTTCATTTTAGTGGATTTAGCCAGCAGCGAGGCAAGGATACTTTTATAATCCGGACTTAAATGTTGTATAAAAATAAATGCCATGCCGGTGTTGGCAGGCAGGTACCTCAAAAGCTCTGTAACCGCCTCCAGTCCGCCGGATGAAGCACCTATTGCAACGATTGGAAAAACAGTTTCATTGGCTTTTTCACGGTCTGCGGCCCGTGCCTGTGCAGGGCTTAACAATGCAGGCGCAGGTTTAGCGTTTTTTTTGTTGCTATGGACGGGAAGTGATTTGATCATTTTTTGAGCTTGGGTTTAAAATCTTCTGCTAGGTAACTATAAATTTATCCTCAGGTGGACTCCCGGGGTTTTCTTCCATCATTTTAATAACCTTTTGAATGGAGTTTCCCAATTCTGCAAAGTCGCATTTCTTAAGGAAGTAATGTGCCCCTGTGCGGTATAACTCAGTTGCACTATTACTTTGTAGAGAAGTTGAGTATATAACAACGGGGATGTCTTTTAGTTTTTCATTTTGTTATATTTCCTGGAGGCATTCTTTGCCGCCTTTACAGGGCATATTGAGATCCAAAAAGAGAATATCAGGCAGTTGCCCACCTGTTTTTAAAAGGCAACTCATTAGGGCCTCTCCGTTCGAAACCACTCGTAGAGCAGCAGCCACGCTCAAATCCTCAAGTGCTTTTTCAAAAAAATATCGGTCGTCTCTGTCGTCATCGGCAAGCATGATATTTAGCGCGGCATTTTTAGGTTTCAAGCGATGATTATTAGCTGTAAGGAGACGGTTAAAAAATGCAAATAATTTTAAAGCGGGTCAATTCGTCTCAAACGCATTCGCAAAGTACACCCTTAAATATCTCCTGTCCGTTGCACGATAAATGGGGAAATTTCAATATTCACACATTTTCGCCGGGCTGGCGCCTTTTGTGCTTTAACTTTTTAAATGCGCTTGGCGTTAAGCCCGTAAATTTCTTAAACTGGTTAGATAAATGCGATACGCTGCTATAGTTGAGTTTAGAGGATATTTGGGTAAGGGTTAGTTCGTTGTATATAATCAGCTCTTTTGCCCGTTCAATTTTGCGGCTAATGTGAAAATGTTCAATACCATCACCCGTTATTTGCGAAAACAGATTGGCCAGGTAGGTGTAGTCGTAGTTGAGTTTATTGCTCAGGTATACCGAAAATGTTGTTTTAGGAGGCTCCTCGCTATAATGAACCAGGTCAATAACAGCATTTTTGATCTTTTCAACGAGTAGCACTTTTTTATCGTCCATTAATTCAAGCGCGAACCCTGAAAGGGCGACTTTTAACTCGTGGTGCTGGGTTTCTGTAATTGCATTCTTTATCTCTATTTCTCCTAACTCCACGGCATGGTAGCTAAGGCCGAGTTTTTCCAATTCGGCTTTTACAATCATCTTGCAACTGATTGAGACCATGTTTTTAATGTAGAGTTTCATTTGCGGCCAAAGGCCTTTCTTTTACATGTAAAGTTCGGCTACAAACCCATTGGTGTTGTTATACAGTTTATACAAATTGTTACAAGATTCACACATTTTAAAAATGTTGTTGTTAATGCCAGAACTGTTGCCTTAGACATTAATCATAAATTCGTCTCTGGGTGGTTGAAGCTGATTTTTGGCCAAAAGATCGATAATTGTTTTAATGCATCCCGGCAGTTTATCGAAGTCGCATTTATGCATGTAATAATGTGCACCGGTTTTGTAAAGCAGATCGGCAGCGTCGATTAGCAGAGAAGTAGAGCAGATAACTACAGGTATTCCTTTTAGCGCCTTATTACGCTTTATTTCGGTAAGGCATTCCACTCCATTTTTGCAGGGCATATTAATATCCAGGAAAAGAACATCGGGAAAGGGTTCTGGCCTGCTGGTCAGGTATGTCATTAGCTGGTCGCCGTCAATAACCGAATGGAAATGATAGGCAATGCCCAACTGTTTCAGGGCTTTGCCAAAAAAGAAGCGATCGTCCCAATCATCATCGGCAAGTAAAATATTGTAAGTTTTATTGGTGTTCAGAGGCATTATGGGCGGCAATTACTGCAAAGCTACTTTTATTCAGTTCAATTACTTTTTATTTATGTAGCTGAAAAGGTGATATTGCCATAAAAACTGCAAAGTTGGTTTGTTTAAGAACAGTATTATTGCGGGTTTGTTTAGCACGTCATGCAGTGTTATCGTCTGATGCTAACATAATTGCTGGCCGTATTTTGCAATTTAGCCCGTCTTATGACCCTTTTTCCCTCTTAACCCGCGTCGTTTATTAATTTTCGAACAACTGTTTGAATTTTAAATCTTCCCGATTATGTTTGTCGCCTCAACATGAAGCACGACTTTAAAAAGGCCGAGATATTGAAAACCGCCGCAAAGGTGTTCCGCACTAAAGGATACCATGCTACACGGATACAGGATATTGCCGATGCTTTGGGAATGCATAAAGGCAGCCTGTATTATTATATCGAAACAAAGGAGGACCTGTTAAAAGGTTTAGTGGAGGACATTTTGGAGCAAAGCGTTGAGTTATTAAGCAACATACACAATACACAACACCGGCCGCACGAAAAGGTAAGGCTGTGTATTGAAAGTCACCTGCATTTGTTTCATAATAACCTGGATGCGTTTGGCGTGTTTATAAACGAAGACCTGGAACTGATAAATAAAACTTCGGATAAGGATGTTTTTGGTTTAATGAAAGAGTACGAACATGGCTGGATGGAGCTTTTTACCGAGGGAATAAAAACAGGCGAATTCGACAAAAACAAGAACTATAAAATTATTGTAAAAGGAATTTTTGGAATGCTAAACTGGAGTTATCGCTGGTATCACGTAAAATCAGGCTACACTATGAAAGAAGTCTCCGAAGTTTTTTCGGACCTAATATTGAATGGAATTGGCGAACCTGTAAATGCAAATGTGATAATGTGATGATGTGATGATGTGATAATTGGCGGGTCTTTTTCTCTGTCTATGCGTAGCATGGAGGTGGTCGAGCGAAGCAAAGACCGGGAGAGGCCTGTATTAATTTGAAACTTGAAATCCGAAAGTAATATCTCAATACTCAATACTAACTACTCAATACTAAAAAATGAAAGAAGCCTACATCTATGACTCAATAAGAACTCCGCGGGGACGGGGTAAAAAAACAGGTTCACTATACGAAGTGAAACCTATTGACCTGCTGGCAACCCTTTTCAGGGCGCTATCAAAACGCAACGGAAATTTTGACACCTCAAAAGTGGATGATGTTGTTTTAGGCTGCGTTACCCCAATTGGCGAACAAGGCGGCGACATAGCTAAGTTTGGACATGTATATGGCGGATGGGACCAACAAGTTCCGGGAATGCAGATAAACAGGTTCTGCTCATCAGGCTTAGAAGCCATCAACCTTGCAGCAATGAAAATACGTAGCGGTTGGGAAGAACTGGTGGTTGCCGGTGGCGTTGAAAGCATGAGCCGCAACCCTATGGGCAGCGACGGTGGCGCCTGGTACTTAGACCCTGCAGTTAACTCTGCTCTTGGATTTATACCCCAGGGAATTTCAGCGGATCTGATTGCCACGTTGGAAGGTTTTACCCGCGAGACGGTAGACAACTACGCTTTGCAGTCGCACAAACGCGCAGCGGCTGCACGTAAGGCCGGCTACTTCAAAAAGTCTATCATCCCGGTAGTTGACCAGAACGGAATTAATATTCTTGATTACGATGAGACCATCCGTGAGGATGCATCCAAAGAAGCCATGGCTAAGTTGGATCCGTCGTTTGCTATGCCAGGCGAATTTGGTTTTGATGCGGTGGCCATGTTGAAATACACTTCAGTAGAACAGATCAACCACGTACACACACCGGGTAATTCATCGGGTATTGTAGATGGTGCGGCGCTTACTATGGTTGGTTCGAAAGAAATAGGAGAGCAGCTTGGATTAAAGCCAAGGGCAAGGATAGTAGCTGGTGCTGTTACTTCCTCCGAACCTACTATTATGCTTACAGGTCCTGCGTTCTCAGCCCGCAAGGCGCTTAAAATTGCCGGCATGAACGCAAAGGACATTGACATTTACGAAATGAACGAAGCCTTTGCATCGGCAGTGCTTAAATTTCAGCGCGAACTGAATATTGATAACGATATACTGAATGTAAATGGTGGTGCTATTGCCATGGGGCATCCGCTGGGCGCTACCGGTTCTATGCTGTTAGGCACCGTGTTGGACGAATTGGAAAGAACCAATAAAACAACAGGCCTTATTACGCTTTGCGTAGGCGGCGGCATGGGAGTAGCAACAATTATTGAAAGGATCTAATTAGAAGTTAGAATCAAGAAGCTAGAAACAAGAATTATGAACCAGGAATCAGGAAATAAGAAATCAAGGCTTCAGTCTTTGCTCTTATTTCTTGCTTCTATAATCTAAAAAAATATGGCTATCAATTATAATAAAGACGAACAGGGAATTGTAACACTTACCATCGATACACAAGGTAAGAGCGCGAACGTTATTAATCTGGCTTTTGGAGTTTCATTTAGAGAAAATCTTGAAAGACTGAAGGCAGAGAAAGATTCAATCCGCGGTATCATCATTGCATCTGCCAAAGAAACCTTTATGGCCGGTGCTGATATTGACGAGATGTTTAAGGAAACTGACCCGAAATATTTTTTCGATCGGGGACAGGAATTAAAGGCAGGTTTGCGCTACATAGAAACGCAGGGCAAACCCGTTGTAGCTGCCATTAACGGCACGGCTTTAGGCGGTGGTTTTGAATTGTGCCTTGCTGCGCACAGAAGAATTGCCATTGATAATCCTAAAACTCAAATAGGCTTACCCGAAGTAACATTAGGCCTGTTGCCCGGTGGTGGTGGTGTAACCCGTATGGTAAGGATGCTGGGCCTTCAACCGGCTCTTCAATATTTAACTGAAGGCAAAAAAGTTGATCCTAAACAGGCATTAAGCGATGGCCTGATACATGAATTAGCCACTGATAAAGCCGATTTGATGGCTAAAGCAAAGGCCTGGATATTAGCTAACAATACTGCCATACAACCGTGGGACGACCGCAGTTATAAAATGCCCGGTGGCACACCAACTACTCCAAAGGTAGCGTCTGTATTGCCTGTTGGGCCCGCAATGCTGGCTAAAAAAACTTATAATAATTATCCTGCCCCTTTAGCTATTATGTGCGTAGCTGTTGAAGGCGCCATGGTTGATTTTGATACCGCAACACGCATTGAAAGCCGTTATTTTACTCACCTGGCAACGGGCAAGGTTTCCAAAAACATGATAAAGGTTTTTTGGACTCAGTTGAATGCTATTAACTCAGGCAACAGCCGCCCTAAACTGGCGGTTAAAGGAGAATTTAAGAAAGTAGGAGTGTTGGGCGCGGGTATGATGGGTAGCGGTATTGCCTACTGCGCTGCCATTAGCGGAATGCAGGTAGTACTGAAAGATGTAAGTCAGGAAAGTGCAGATAAAGGAAAAGCTTACTCCGAAAATCTGTTGAAAAAGCGTGTTAGCAAAGGGAAGATGACTAAGGAGAAAGCGGACGAAGTGTTGAATCGCATTAAAGCTACGCCCAACGCCGATGACCTGAAGGGCTGCGACTTAATTATTGAAGCAGTATTTGAAAAGCGAGAACTGAAAGCAGAAGTTACAAAAGAAGCTGAAGAGCGGATAGCGGATACGGCGATATTTGCTTCTAATACTTCAACTCTGCCTATTACGGGACTTGCGGAAAAATCAATGCGGCCTAAAAATTTTATCGGGCTGCACTTCTTTTCGCCCGTAGATAAAATGCCTTTGGTTGAAATTATAGTTGGCAAGGAAACAAGCGATGAAACTTTGGCGAAAGCATTTGATTTTGTAAAGGCTATTAAGAAGACGCCGATAGTAGTAAACGATAGTCGTGGGTTTTATACCTCGCGGGTATTTGCAACTTATGTTACGGAAGGTATTGCCATGCTTGGCGAAGGCAACAACGCCCGTTCTATAGAAGCTGCCGGTTTACAGGCAGGGATGCCGGTAGGGCCTTTGGCAGTTACTGATGAGGTGAGCCTTTCGTTAATGACACACATCCGCAAACAAACCATTGAGGATATGAAGGCCGAGGGTAAAACTATTCCCGATCATCCGGCATATGCAGTAACCGAAAAGATGGTTAACGATTTAAAGCGGGCCGGTAAAGCAGCCGGTGCAGGTTTCTATGAGTACCCGAAAGATGGTGGTAAGAAACATTTATGGAGTGGCTTAAAAGAAGCTTTCCCTGAAAAAACACAACTGGAAGAAAAAGAAATGATAGACCGCATGATGTTTATCCAGGCGCTCGAAACAGTAAGGTGTTTGGATGAAGGTGTATTGCGCAACATACCCGATGCTAACATAGGCTCGATATTTGGTTGGGGCTTTGCTCCATTTAAAGGAGGAACACTTCAATACATCAATGACTATGGCTTTAAAGAATTTATTGCCCGCGCCAGGGAATTGAATAGTAAATACGGTGCCCGCTTTACAGTGCCGGCTTCTTTAGAGAAGATGGCTGCTGAAGGGAAGGAGTTTTAATAAACTATTACCAGATTACGGAATTATAAAAAATGCACCTCAACTTTGTGGTGCATTTTTTGTTACCACAAGTATATAAATGCATAGATCTCTATTCCTTTTGTTTATTGGCTGTTTAATGCATTTTGCGGTTAGTGCCCAGGGCTATATTATTAGCGGTAAGGTTAGTAATGCCCATACTAAGGAAGGAATTCCGTTTGCAAGCGTGTTTATAAAGGGAAGCGGCGTTAAAGTAGCTACCGATTTTGAGGGGAATTATAAGTTACGTTTAAAGCATGGGTCGGTAACTGTTGGAGTTAGTTGCATAGGGTTTCAGAAAATGTTTAAAAAGGCTGGTAAGGCAAAGCAGCAGGTTATTGACTTTGAGCTTAGTACGGTTGATTCAACCGTTTACCAGCAGGAAATATTAAGCCGTAACCGCTACCAGGCGCTGGACATTGTTCGCAAAGTAATTGAGCACAAAAGTTCTCATAACAAGCGCAAATTGAATTCATACGGGTACGAGGCCTACACCCGTATACAAATGAATCTGGTTGATATTACAGAGAAGTTTAAGAATCGTAAACTGTTCAGGCCATTTAAATTCGTTTTCAATAACATTGATAGCGCTTCTGAAAACAAACCATTCCTGCCTTTCTTTATCAGCGAAACGGTAAGTGATTATTATTTTCAAAAAAAACCTTTAGCTGGTCGCGAAATTATTAAAGCTTCGAAAATTTCGGGATTGGATGATATCAATATCAGCCAGTTTATGGGCACCTCATTTGCCGAAACGGATATTTACAGCGAATATATACTGATACTTAAACGCGAGTTTCTCTCCCCCGTTTCGTTAGCTGGTGTAGGTAGTTATAATTATTACCTGGAGGATAGCAGTATAATAGATAAGATAAAGTGTTACCGGATACGCTTTGTACCCAGGTCGTCGAAATTACTGCGGCTTGAGGGCCAAATGTGGGTGGCAGATTCGGTATTTGCAATTAAACATATCAGCCTTCATGTAGGTACCAATAGCAACGTAAACCTTATAAATGGAATAAGCCTGGATGATGAATTTGTGCCCATCAAAGATTCGGTTTGGATATTAAAGAAGGAAAGCCTTAGCATCAATTTTGCCCGGTTCAATAATACACCCGAACTGGTGTTACATAAAAATGCCTGGTACAAAAACTTTATTATAAATGCCAGTAAGCAAAGCGTTGACAGTCTTTTTCGTGATGGGCGGCCTGATGTTTCGGTCAACGATTCTGCGAGGCAAAAGAGCGACGGCTATTGGCAGGAGGTACGTCACAGTGCTTCTGTTGAAGGCAACGGCGATGGCGTTTATAAAATGATCGATACCCTTGGCAGCTTAAAAGCAACGCGCGATTACATTAATTTAATGCAGACTGTATTTATCGGGTTCACAGATATTGGGCCGATATCCATAGGTAATCTTTATTCACTGGTAGGCGAAAACGATATACAGGGCTGGCATTTTAAACTTGCCTTAAGAACCAACAGCCATTTAACCAAAGCCGTTAGGTTTGGAGGTTATATTGCCTATGGATTACTGGATAAAAAGGTACGTTATGGCGGCGAAGCACTATGGATGATAAAGAAAAATCCGCGCATCAGTTTTTATGCCCGGTACAGGTACGATTTAATGCCCAATCCCAATGCCAGTTCTTTTTTTACAACGCCTGAGTTTTTTACAACTTATGGATTAAGACGAGTTGAACATGGCCGGTTCATTCCCATGAAGCTGATGGATAATCATGAATTGAAACTTCAGTTTTACCACGAGTTTAAATTTGGTTATTCGTACCAGGTTGGCTTTAAGAATCAAAGATTAAAGCCCCTGCAGGATTTTAATTTCAGCTATCATACTGCAGATGAAAACCTAAGCCCAAACACTGATATAAACGACATCAATGTTACGGAGTTCAGCCTTATACAAAGGTTTGCCTGGCGCGAAAGATTTGTTGGAAATAATTTTACACGCTATAGTCTTGGCAGCAAATACCCCGTATTGTTTTTTGAATATTCGTTCGGCGCAAAACGTGTTTTGGGTGGGCAGTTTAATTATCACAAACTAGCAGTGGGTTTAAGCGATACCCGTTTGCTGGGCCCATTAGGCAAGTTGCGCTGGAATATTGAAGCCGGAAAAATATTCGGTACCCTGCCCTTTTTGATCTTATCCTCGCCTGATGCTTCCGAGACATATATTTCGTGGTGGCCTGGCTTCAATACCATTTCCAAATATCAGTTTGCCGCAGATAGGTACGTTAAAGTAATGCTCGATCATCACCTGGGTGGTTTAATACTGGATCGTATCCCCGGTTTAAATAAATTAAAGCTAAGAGAAGTGTGGAGTGCCAGGATGTGGTGGGGCGATCTTACTAATAGTAATTACAATGCCAACTACGCAAACCTGGCCGACAATGTAAACAACACCGGGTTGGTCCGTGTACAAACAGCCGATAAAATTCCTTTTGTTGAAATGAGCGCAGGTTTGGAAAACATCCTCGGCTTTTTTAGAATAGATGCCGTGTGGCGTGTAACTCACCTTGATCCTGAAGGAAGCCGCTTTAGTTTCAAACATGGAAATTTTGGTGTCAGGATGGCATTTGAGGTCCAATTTTAAATGGTTGCTCCGTTTTTTAATCTGTAACAGACCGCCCCGGAAGTGTAATACTCACACTCCTCTGAGTATTTGCTGGTCGCAATCTCTGCTTTTACAAACCCGTTTTTGTATTAATTGACCGTGTAAGAAATTTTTAACGTGGGCTGACATCCCGTACAACGAATTATTCCCTGGCGCGTTCTTACTGCAAAACAATTTAGTTACACATGAAAACAAAATCTCTTTCACTTGCGCTTGTAATTGCTGCGGTTGGTCTTTTTTCTTCTTGTAAAAAGGACGCAACTCCGGCTACACAAAACGGGAACGTTCAAAGTTTTTTTGATCAAACACAAGTAAGCGCTCAAACGCTATCGGCAAATCTCAGTACGTATAACACTCTTACCGGAGCCAAGGGTACTATCATAAAAGTTGCACCGGGTTCATTGTTACATCAAAACGGTACAACTGTTACAGGTTCCGTGCAGTTTCAATTAAGGGAACTTTACAGCCATGGCGATATGATATTGAGCAATGCAGCAACGGTTTCTAACGGTAGTTTACTGAAATCGGGTGGCGAAATATATTTAACAGCCACACAGGGCAGCGAAAACCTGCTTATCAATCATTCCAACCCACTGGTATTGCAGTTTCCTACCAGCAATGCAACTACAGGAATGCAATTATTTACCGGTTCATTTTCTACCGCTACTGCTACTACACCTGCAACCATCAACTGGAATCCTGTGGCTAATGCCAATGCCACCATTGTTTTGGATTCCTCTACGTTGAATCAGTACTTTGGTTTTTCCTCCGATAGCTTCGGCTGGACCAACTGCGACCAGTTTTATAATCTTACAGGCGGCACTGATCTCCAGGTGCAATTACCCGTGGGCTTTGATAGCACTAATACAAGAGTTTTCATGCTTTTGGACGCTGAAAATTCCTTAGCATGGGCCGATGTGTGGGCAAGTCCGATTTATAAATTTCATGCGTGTTCACATACCCCGATTGGCATTAACGTTACCATCATTGCCATTGCACAGAAGGGGAACCAGTTTTATTATGCCATTCAACATGAAACTACGGCCTCCGGTGTAATATTTACTGTAACCATGACACCAGCACCTGTAGCAGCTATTAAAACTGCCATACAGGCATTATAAATACTGAATCAACTTTTGCTTTATTTTTTCTTTTTTGCTCCCGCTTGTAGCCCATGCTGCGAGCGGGTTTTTTTATTAGAAAAATAGAGGGTGGTTGAATTACTTCTGTACCAGTATTTGTTTTGCTGAAATTCCCGTTTGAGAAGTGATTTGAAGAATATAAAAACCATTTGCCACATGGCTTAGGTTTACGGGCAAGGTTACATCATGATCAGATTCGTTTAAAGCCTGAACGTGGATTTCTCTGCCTAACGCATCGCAAATCTTTAAAGATGTATATCCACTGCCACTTAGTTTAACTGTAAGATTACCATTGGCAGGTACCGGGTAAACCGAAATATTTGCATTGTCTGTTATCGCATCAATCCCCGTGGCATGTAAAGCTACTTTGCGAACGCGCTCGTTACCGGTATCAGTAAAATAATAGTTGCCGGTAGCATCAACAGCTACACTGGTTGGTCCGGTAAGTTCGGCTGAGGTTGGAATTCCACCATCGCCCGAAAAACCGGCGGTGTAGTTGCCAGCAGCGGTAGTAATAATATGTGTTGCCAAATTTACTTTGCGCACAGCATTGTTTCCTTCGTCAGTTATAAATAAGTTGCCTAGCCCATCCAGTGCCACACCGGAAGGTGCGGTTAAGCCAGCCGAATCAGCAACATGTCCATCTCCACCTGAAGCAGGAAAGCCAACACCCGCAAAAGTGCTGATAATGTGAGTGCTTCCGTCTACTTTACGTATAACATTATTTGCCTGGTCGGCAATGTACAGGTTGTCAGATGCATCAACGGCAATAGCAGTTGGTCCATTAAGAGAAGCAGAGTCGGCTGGTCCGCCATCTCCGGTATAATTTCCGGATCCCGAACCAAAACCTGCGCCTTCTCCATCGCCAACAACAGTGGTTATAATTCCTGTGGAAACCGTAATTTTCCGTATTACGTTATTTCCTTCATCAACAATATAAACATTACCATGGCTGTCTACTGCTATTCCGCTTGGTTCATCAAGCGATGCCGCGGTGGCCTGTCCTCCATCACCCGTATAACCCTGGCTTTGCGAAGAGCCAGCAATGGTGGTAATTATATGTGTTGAAGCATTGACTTTCCTTATAGCATCATTGGCATAATCAGCTATGTAAAGATTGCCCGACGCATCCACGGCCACCGCGGTGGGTATAAAAAGTTCGGCAGAATCAGCCAGCC
>JAQBNQ010000008.1 GCA_028288545.1 Bacteroidota bacterium | reverse complement strand
GCAAACTGACCAGTAACGTAAATATTTTTGTGTGAATCTGTAGCAACGGCATTGGCCATGTTACGGTTAAAATTGCCCGCACCATTGGATTGAATAGCCCAGTTCCAATATTGCGCCCGGGAAGGTTGAATAAAACAAGCAACCGCGAAAAAAATAAAGCAAAGCTGTTTTTTCATAGAATGCTTTAACCGCAAACAATTAAATATTAACCAAAATGAATATAGGGTTAAAAAACAAAATAAAAGACAGTCCCCCGGTAATATAGGTTATGGCAGATTTATAATAATTGCTATTAAACCTTTAAAAGGTTAAGATTGTTATAACTGTTAATTTTTAAAGTGTATATTACCGACCTTTTAAACAAATTAATTTTATGGGAAGACCACCTACAAAACCTGTTACGCTGAAAGATGGATTTTATATTGAAGTAAGAAACAAAGGCGCTAATGCCGGTATTAAGATCCGCAGCGACAATAAAGAGGCGATGACTGATGCTGCCAATGAGTACAAAAAAAGTAAAGAAGTAGTAGTACTTGGCGAGCACAAAAAGGGCAAATGGGTTACTGAACAACCTGCTACTGCCAAAAAGTCAAAAGCCAAGAAATAACTGTATGTTTTTAAAACTGAAACTCCCTGCCCTTGCAGGGAGTTTCAGTTTTGCCCATTACAGCGAAGCTATATCGCCCTTAATCATTCTGGACCTTGGAGTAGGCAGCAATGCGATTTTTAATATCCTCCTCTTATGTTTCACTGCATCTGAAACCTCTTTCATTAAAAGGGTTTTGCCCATATGGCCGGCACAATTAACGTGAATTGAGCCTTTGTTGAAAAGGCATTTTAGTATAAACCTTCCCCTGGCATTTGTCCGTACCTCGTGTTTATTATAATTGCCGTATTCATCCGAAAATGTGACCAGGGCATTACGCAATGGTTTTCCTGTAAGGCTATCTACTGCCTTTCCTTTAACTGTTATTTCCTTTGCAGCTGCGGTATCTTCTGCAATATCCTTGTATGGAATTATGCCGGGCATAGCATACTTGGGATTTGCCGGTTGAGATATTGCATGGGTATCTGCCGAGGATAAGATTGTTTTCGTCGCCAAATCGCTTGTACCGCCAAAGCTTCGCCCAGCTGTTACAAAGGCTGCAACTGAAGCGGCAATGGCCTTCCAGTTAAAAAGGCTGGTGTTTATTTCCGATTTTGTAATAGGGGCATTCAGCTGTTCCTCTCTAAACCTTCCACAAATACGGCCGGTGCTTGCTTTCAGTATATCGTATATCTCATTTTCGGTTCTGGCCGAAAAATCTATCACTTCCTTTTTGCAGTTCTGGCAAAAGGCACCTTGCTCCGTCGGGTTCATTCCGTCCCAGTTTTCGTGGCAGGGTTTCGGAATATCGATCTTTATCTGTTTGGCCATGCAGCTGAATTTATTTAACTCTCATCATCATACCCATAAACATCCTCTGCTCCTGCGGTGTAAGAGCAATTTCAAAGGTTTTATTTTTATTATTGCTGTTGGTCTGCAGGGCTAAAACATCTTTTAGTTTCATCTCCCTGGTTTCGTGGTCATAGCTTCTTGAAAAGACCACCTTAGTGTTATTTATAGGGCAGGTTAAAGTAAAATACCCCATGCTATCAGTGGTGGAATAATGCTCAAATTTTCCACTACCCTCATTTGTATAAACTGATGCTCCCTCTATTGGCAGACGGCTAATGCTATCTACCACCCTGCCGTAAATGGTTACGATGTTTATAGATACCTTTCCTTTCAAAGTATCTTTTTTCTCAAACACCGGTTTGAGCCGCATTGCATTTATCTCTTCAGAAGTAACGGCCGTGGTATCTCCCATGATTACTGTTGTAGGAATTCCCCAGGTTTGTGTTTGTATTACAGGCGGCTTAGCTACAAAAGGCGGCCTTATTACAACCGGTGGCTTATTACCATTGTCACGCAGTGCAAAACCCTTTTCGGCCATCACTAAAGCAGCCAGCGAAGCAGCAATGGCTTTCCAGTTAAATATGGACGAATTGATCTCGCTTTTAGTAATTGGAACATTTAACTGGTCCTCCCTGAACCTGCCGCAAACATTATCATCCGCCACGGATAGGAAGTTGTATATCTCGTTCCCGGTTTTATTCGAAAAGTCAATTACATTTTTACTGCACGATTTGCAGAAGGCTCCTTGCTGTGTAGGAGTCATTTCATTCCAGTTTTCCTTACAAGGTTCCTGAATTTGTACACGGATCTGTTTGGCCATAATGGTAAGTTTGGTGAGAAACGTATTTAAATGTTTCAATTAAGATACCGAAGCCATGTTTTTCCATAAAACGGGTGGCGGATTTAATTAAATTAGATATTACCGTGCCCACAAATGCAACAAGTTGGCTAAATGCGAAAACCTTATATTCGCGGTCCGGTTTATAAAAGAGAAGAAAAGCAAAATAATTATGGCAGACAATACAGTGATTTTTTCGATGCAGGGTGTTGGTAAAACCATTCCGCCCAGCAAGGTGATATTAAAGGACATATACCTCAGCTTTTTCTATGGCGCCAAAATTGGCATTATCGGGGCAAACGGCTCCGGTAAATCAACGCTGTTAAGGATAATAGCGGGCATGGACGAAAACTACCAGGGCAAAATTGAAAAAAGCAAGGACTATGCTACCGGTATGTTGGAGCAGGAACCCAAGCTGGACGAAACCAAAACGGTAATTGAAATAGTGCGCGAAGGGAAAAAAGAAATTTTCGACCTGCTGGACGAGTTTAACCGCATTAGCGAAATGTTTAACGACCCAAACCTGGATGGCGACAAAATGGAAAAGTTGCTGGAGCGCCAGGGAGTTTTACAGGATAAAATTGATGCGGCCAATGCCTGGGAAATTGACCAGGTATTAAACCGCGCCATGGATGCCTTGCAGTGCCCTGAGCCGGATGCCCTTGTAAAGAATTTATCGGGTGGAGAAAAAAGAAGGGTTGCCTTGTGCCGCCTGTTGCTGCAGGAGCCCGATGTACTTTTATTGGATGAGCCTACCAACCACTTAGATGCTGAATCAGTGTTGTGGCTGGAGCATCACTTAGCGCAGTATAAAGGAACCGTTATCTGTATTACGCACGATAGATATTTTTTGGATAATGTGGCCGGATGGATACTTGAATTGGAAAGCGGCAAAGGTATTCCTTGGAAAGGCAATTACTCATCATGGCTGGAGCAGAAGCAGATAAGAATGCAACAGGAAGAAAAATCTGAAAGCAAACGCCAGAAGGTAATGGAGCGCGAGTTAGCCTGGGTGCGCATGGGAGCTAAAGCACGACAAGCGAAGAGCAAAGCCCGTATACAGAATTACGAGAAAATGCTGACTGAGGAATCTAAACAGACCGAAGATAAACTGGAAATATACATACCACCTGGTCCGCGCTTAGGAGCTAAGGTTATTGTGGCGAATGATGTTGCAAAAGCCTTTGGCGACAGGTTGCTGTACGAGCATTTGAATTTCAGCCTACCACAGGGAGGTATAGTAGGTATTATTGGCCCCAACGGAGCCGGTAAAACTACTTTGTTCAGAATGATAATGGGGGAAGAGAAACCTACCTCTGGCACCTTTGAAGTGGGCGTAACAGTAAAGATCGCTTACGTTGACCAGAGCCATAGCAATATTGATCCTGAAAAAACAGTTTGGGAAGTTATTAGCAAAGGCGGAGAGTGGATTGAGTTAGGTAAGCTGAAGATGAACAGCCGCGGATATGTTTCGCGCTTTAACTTTAACGGTGCCGACCAACAGAAAAAGATAAAGGTGCTTTCGGGTGGAGAAAGAAACCGTTTACACCTGGCATTAACATTGCGCGATGAGGCCAATGTGTTATTGCTGGATGAGCCTACCAACGA
>JAQBNQ010000641.1 GCA_028288545.1 Bacteroidota bacterium | reverse complement strand
GCAAACTGCATTTTTTCATTCGCAAAATTTCTTCTAAATTTCATTTTCCTTTCTAAAAATCAATCGGCATATGAACCACTTTAAACTTCTTTTTCTTCTTGCATTTGTTGCATTTGCTTTTTCAGCTTTTTCACAATCACCCGAGTTAATGAATTACCAGGCCGTGGTGCGCGATAACGGTGGCAGACCTATTACTTCAGGTACCGTAAGTGTGAGGGTTACAATTCGCGATACATCTGTATCAGGTCCTGTTTTATTCCAGGAAATTCAGCACCCAAGCCCGAATCAATTCGGATTGGTGAATCTGGCCATCGGTGCGGTTGCAAATAATCTTGCCTCGGTAAATTGGAGCACAGGTGCAAAGTTTATGCAAATTGAGTTGGACCCTGCCAATGGTTCAAACTTTAGTGATATGGGAACCTCTCAATTGCTCAGCGTTCCATATGCCTTATATGCTGCCAATAGCGCTGCTGGTCCACAAGGTCCAACAGGACCGCAAGGAGTTCAGGGGCCGGCTGGCTTACCCGGTGCAACAGGTCCACAGGGATCAACAGGTGTAACAGGCGCACAGGGTAATCCTGGTCCAACCGGACCGCAAGGAGATACAGGCCCCACAGGCACCGCAGGACAACCGGGCCAAACAGGTTCCACTGGTCCAACCGGAGCAACGGGAAATGATGCAAGTATTCCTACTGGTGTTATATTAATGTGGTCGGGACCAATTGCCAATATCCCGGCAGGATGGGCTCTTTGCGATGGCAACAACGGCACCCCCAATTTACTTGACCGGTTTATTCTTTCTGTTCCTAACGCAGGGACTAATCCCGGCGCAACAGGTGGAGCAAATGCCATAACCCTTTCCGTTTCGCAGCTTCCGCCGCACGATCATTCGGGTTCGGGAACAACCTCAACCGATGGAGCCCATACTCATACCTTACCCGGCTACCACCTAACAACACCAGGCAATCAAATTCCATATTACAATTGGGCAAATGCTACTTATGCCAATAATAACAACACCACCTCCAGCGATGGAGCACATTCACATACTTTTAGCTTTACAACTTCGCAAACAGGCTCGGGGGCTGCCATAGATATTCACCCCGCTTATTATACTTTGGCATTTATCATGAAATTATAACAGGGCACGAAGGCAATATATAGTGGCTAAAAGCTAAATATCAGGTTCTGTAATATTTTTGCAACCTATTGCAGTCAAATACTATCTTTGATAAGGACATTACAGGACATGGTGAAATTCTCCCCGCTATTTTTTTTACATATTGGCAACAAACTAACAATAAGAAGCCCGAAGCTCCTGTTGATAGTGGCTTTATTGTTTAGCGCTTCTGCTTTTTCACAAAACCTGGTGCCTAACAATGGCTTTGATACCTATACGGCCTGCCCAAGCGGCTCCAGCCAAACTACTTTAACACCTCCCTGGTTTAACCCTGTTAACCAAACCGGCACCCCGGATTATATGAATGCCTGTTTTGCGGGTCAACAGGGAGTTCCTACAAATTTTTATGGTTACCAGGTGCCTGTTTCTCCGGGTGGATATTATGGTATGATCACCTACTATGGCAGCCAGGAAGTCCGCGAATATATTACGGCTCCATTAACCCAACCACTGGTTGCCGGCCAAACCTATTATGTAGGCTTTTACGTTAGCCTTTCTGATAATTTCAAATATGCCACCGATCACTTTGGTGCTTATCTTTCTGTAGCGGCCCCCACATGGAACGGAACCTTTACCGCCATGAGCACCTTTACTCCACAAATTGACCACGGCTCAGGCAGTCCTATAACCGATATGGTCAACTGGACCTTGATCTCAGGCAATTATACCGCAGCCGGTGGTGAGCAATATATAACATTGGGTAATTTTTATAAAGACGTGAGCACACAAGCCCCTATTGTAAATGCAGGAAGTTCTCTACCCTGGGCTTATTACTATGTAGACGAAGCATTTGTAATTCCTCTCAGCCTTAAAATCATTGGCGATACCACGCTTTGTCTTGGTCAGTCAAGCACCCTGGTAGCTGTTGGAAATGGCCCCTACACCTGGGCAGACGTAAGCAACCAATCTGTTACTTTAGGTACTACTGATACTCTTATTGTTTCCCCAACCATCACCACCACTTACATGGTAAGGAACAATACCGATACTGCATATATTACCGTTCATGTTTCATCTCTCCCTGCCATACATTTGGGTAACGACACTTCAATTTGTAATGGACAATCTTTAACTTTAAATGGAACTTCGCCAGCTGCTTTGTACTACGCCTGGAGCACCACGGCAACAACACCAACTATCACGGTCAATACATCGGGTACTTATTGGGTGCAGGCAACCGATAGCATTTGTACCGTTGGCGATACCATCATTGTTTCAAGCGGCATTTCATCCAGTACTACTGTCAATCAAACAATCTGTACCAATTCAATTTACACCTTACCAAACGGAACCACCGTTTCAAACGCCGGAACTTATATTGATACCATCCCATCTTCCGGGGGCTGCGATAGCATTATCACAACCATCCTTACAGTCGGTGCAGGAACTGTTGATGCAGGATCGGATGCCGCTATTTGCGCTGGCGGTTCAACTCAATTAAATGCAACGGGTGGATTGATCTATAGCTGGACACCTGCAACAGGACTCAGCGATCCAAATATTGCCAACCCGGTTGCTTCACCTCCTTCTTCTACAACTTATACCGTATCAAGTCAAATACCTTTAAATAACCTTATTGTTAATGGAGATTTCAGCGCTGGTAATACCGGCTTCTCTTCCGGCTATGCATATACACCTCCGCCTAACTCATCGCAAGGTCAATACTGGGTTTCTACCAATGCGCAAACATGGAATGGCGGCATGGCCACTTGCGGCGACCATACAACGGGTACTGGCAATATGTTATTGGTGAATGGTGCCACCACTGCCAATGTTTCTTTCTGGTGCGAAACTGTAAACGTTGTTCCAAATACAAGTTATGCCTTCTCTACCTGGTTGGCTACATTAACGGCAAGTAATCCTGCTCAATTACAGTTTTCCATTAACGGAGTTTTGCTTGGCCCTGTTTTTACCGCTTCTGCTACCAACTGCATCTGGCAACAGTTTTACAGCGTTTGGAATTCGGGAGCAAACACTACCGCTACCATTTGCGTGGTTAACCAAAACACAATTGCATCCGGCAACGATTTTGCTTTGGATGATATTTCTTTTGCCCCGCTTTGTACCGGCACCGACACCGTAAGGGTTACAGTTAACCCCACTTACACTAATACTGTAAATGCAAGTATCTGCCAGGGCGGCTCTTATACCCGTCCAAACGGAACCATTGCAACGACAAACGGAACATACATCGACACCTTGCTCACAGGCCGTGGCTGTGATAGCATTATAACTACAAACCTTGTTGTTAATCCTAATTACACCTTTACCTTAAATCCAACTATTTGTCCTACCGATGCCTATATCCTTCCCGATGGCTCGGTGGTTTATACTTCGGGCACTTACGTAACGCATCTGCAAAGTGTAAATGGTTGCGATAGTATGTTTACCACCAATCTTACCGTTGTGCCAAGCACCTTGGTGGCAAGCAATGACACATCCATTTGTATCGGAAGTTCGGTACCATTAAATGCCAGCGGTGGCCTGTTTTCTTATTCATGGACTCCTGGTGCGACACTTACCGATTCAACTATCGCAAACCCTGTTGCTACGCCAACTCAAACTACAGCGTATATTGTTACTTCGCAAACTGCCTCCGGCAACCTTATTGTAAATGGAGATTTCAGTGCGGGCAACGCGGGATTTAGTTCTGCTTATAGCTATACTACCAATTTATATCCCGAGGCTACATATTACGTTGGCTCAAACCCAAATAATTACCACAGCGGATTTTCAGCGTGTGTAGATCATACTACGGGCAGTGGAAATATGATGATAGTAAATGGTGCCGGAACACCAAATACCAGTGTATGGTGCGAAACAATCAGCGTTCTGCCGAACACCAATTATGCATTTTCATGCTGGGGCGAAAGCGTAGCTTCAGGTAGCCCTGCCCAGTTACAGTTTTCAATCAACGGTGGCTTAATAGGGCCTCTGTTTACGGTGCCATTCGCAGTTTGCCAATGGCAACAGTTTTATACTATCTGGAATTCCGGCGCAAATACTTCTGCCAACATTTGCATCGTCAACCAGAATACTTCTACCGGTGGAAATGATTTTGCACTGGACGATATTTCTTTCCAGGGAATCTGTTCTATCAGCGATACGGTACTTGTAACTGTTCATACGCCGGATACGGTTACATTGAATCCTTCCATTTGCTCCGGAATTGTGTACATTTTCCCCGATGGCACTACTTCAACAACTTCAAAAATTGATACCGCCCATTTGGTAAATCAATTTGGTTGCGACAGTACCATCATCACTAACCTAACGGTTAATCCTTCTGCACAAATCACCGTTTTCGATACTATTTGTGCGGGAACAAGTTATACTTTGCCTTCCGGCGTTTCGGTAAATACAAGCGGCATATATAATGACACGCTTCCTACTTCGGGAGGTTGCGATAGTGTTGTTATTACAAATCTTACAGTTAATCCTGTTTACGCAATCACTCTTTACGACACAATTTGTAAGGGCTCCAACTTTACCCTGCCGGATGGCAATGTGGTTAGCACATCTGGCAACTACCCGGTTACATTAACCAACCGTTTTGGTTGTGATAGTGTTGTAACCAACGTGCTTGAGGTGATTGACTTGAATTTAATTGCTTTGGGAAGAAACATATTGTGCTATGGCCAAAGCACCGGGACAATCAGCGCAACAGCCTCCGGTGGAGTTGACCCTTACAATTATGTGCTTACCTTAAACAGCGCCAACGTTGGTAATAATACCAATGGCAATTTCAATGGGCTTATAGCAGGCAGTTATGTTGTAGGCGTTACCGATGATTTTGGATGCACCATTTCAACTAATGTTGCAATTACAGAGCCTGCACCACTATTAACATCTGCTAACCCCGTTGCAGACGTTACTTGTTTTGGATTGCGCGATGGCCAGGTAACAATTAACGCTTCGGGGGGAATGCCTGCATATACTTACATGTTAGGCAATCAATCAAATTCATCGGGAAATTTCTCTTCGCTTGATACAGGCACTTACGAATATGTGGTAACAGATGCCAACGGTTGTGTTGATTCTGCCAGTGTTTCCATAGCCCAACCGGCTGCCATTAATATCAGTATAACTCCGGATAGCCTGGTCATTAACCTGGGCAAAAAACTTCAGTTAAACGCCACCAGCAATTACGATCCGAACGCCACATATTTATGGAATCCTACCTTTGGATTAAGTTGTTACACTTGTCCAAATCCTGTAGTTTCAATTAACAGCAGCACCGATTACAATGTGTCAGTTACGGTAAATATCAACGGCAACAATTGCTCGTCCGACACCAATATCAGGATAACCGTAATACCCGATTACGACATTTTCATTCCAAATGTATTTACGCCTAACCTGGATGGCAATAATGACTACTTCCAGCTATTCGGCAACCTCCCGGCCATGAAATTTATCGACGTTGCCCTTTTCGACCGTTGGGGCGAAAAGGTTTTTGAAAGCAACGACATCTACTTTAAGTGGGATGGTATTTACAAAGGCAAACCGGTTCCTCCGGGTGTTTTCGTTTACACGCTACGCGTAGTATTTGACGATGATCACACCGAGAAATTATTTACGGGAAGTGTGACGGTGTTGAGGTAGGTCGTGGTTAGTGCTGCCCCTGTTTGTGTTGTTATACCCAGGGAGGAATTTATTTATTGTATTAAACTACATTCTCCACCATTCCCTATAACATAATCATAGTTTTTTTGTCCACAAACTGGGCCAGAGTATATCATAGGGTCGTAATAAATACCCCCTGTATCACATCTATATCCCTTGCTCCGGTAAAAGTTTAACGTATCTATAGCTTCCGCTGGAAAGCCCTCAACCATACGTACCGTGTCAGTATTTTTGATACAAGTAAAACTTCCCCCCCAGCCAGCACACCTATAGCATTTTTTGCATCCTACCACTAACAGGGCAGATAAGATTATGCAACTAAAGAGTATCCATTTTATGGCTGTCATTCGCAAACCCAAGTTAGCAAATCTCCGGTGAAGTTTGGGCCAATTGAGAAATGTCCAAGATTTCTAAATTGCATTCCCCGGCTGTTTCCTCCGTATCTCCGTGCCTCCGTGTCACCTAAAACAATCAATCCCTATACTGCTCAATAACCTGCAATACCGCAGCGTCATCCAGTAAGGTATCATCCATTTCAAATATGAGGATATGCTCGGCAAAATTTGTAAGCAGCCCACGTTCAAGGTTTAGCAGGGATTCGTGGCGATTGCCTACCTGGTAGTAAAAAACTGATTTTATGTAAAAGATATCAGCCGCTCCTTCGTATTTCTGCTCTGCCTCATTCAAAACCTGGAAGGCCTTGCGGTAATTCTCCACATTAAAATAAGCCGTGGCAAGGTTTATCCAGTTCTGCTTGGTTTGCGTATCCAACTGAAATATCTTTTCAAAAATATCCAAAGCACTTTCAGCTTCACCGCTGCACAGGTAAGCATCTGCAAGGGCAGCCAGGTAATCAATATTCTCCCGGTTTAACTTAACCGCGCGTTCAAATGACGATATTGCCTTAGGCCATTTCTCTTCTAAACGATAAGTTTCGCCAATGCGGTAAAAAGCTTCATCAAAATAAGGGTCAACCGCAATGGCCTTGCGTAAATACGATCGCGACTTTGAAAAATCATTCAGCTTTTCAAAAGTCTCGGCGGTTTTCAGGTATAATTCTTTATTGGGTTTCGAAAGCTTAATGGCATCCAGGTAAAAGTTCCTTGCTTCCTCGTACTTGCCCATATTGTAAAGCACATCAGCGCTGCAGATGTACGCGGCATCAAAGCTTTCATCAATAGCCATTACAAAACCAAAAGCCTCCAGCGACTCATCATACATTTGCAGTCCGGCATAGGCATGGCCCAGGTTAAACCAGGCAAGATGTGAATAGGGGCTTAGTTCTATTAATTCTTTATGGAACTTAATGCTATCATCAAATTTCTCAGTTAGTTCTGTACAGAACCAAAAGCGGTTCAACCCCTCTTCGCAGTTGGGGTCCATTAAAAGCGCATCCTGTAAGGCCTGCACTACTTCCGGGTATTTCTCCTGGTCTTCAAAAATATCGGCCATCTCCAGGTACAACTCACATTTATCTTCTTTTTCAGTAGCAATGTTAAGGGCGTATTCAACTTCATCCAAAGCCTCCTGGTGCCTGCCTTCCCATAAATGAATGTCGGAGCGTATCAGAAAAATATTAATGTCTTTAGGGTCCAGCCTTTCAGATTCTTCTAAAATGCCAAGTGCTTCGTCAAAGCGTTTAAGGTTGGCCAGCATTTCGGCCTTTTTGGTATAAAAAAAAGAGGAGAAAGAATATTGTTCAATAGCGGTTTCAATTACCCGCAGGGCTTTATTATGTTCACGGTTATCCTGGTAAAACTGTATGATCTGCTCGTAATTATCTTCTTCAAAAAAAAGCTGCTGTTTATATTTAACCGCGTCTTCATATTGCTTCACCAAATCAACAATCTCACCAAATGATGGCTCATGGTACTCGTTTTCTTCCATAAAATGAATTTACCGTGAATAATTGAATTGCAAAAGTGCGTTTGGTTTTTTTATGCAAAGAACGTTGAGTTGAAAACCATTCCGCTAATCCGAAGATACTTTTACAGATGAAATAAGGAAATGGCATTTTTCAACACATGTATGGTTGATTGTACACATTATTCCTTTAATGGGTTTACGAAAAATCAGTAGGATAAGTTCACAAGTGATAAACAATAGAACCGCAATTTTTCGCGCCTAGCTTATATCTTCTGCAGCATCAGCCTGTTGCCATTTTTCTTCTATTAACTTTCTGATATCCTTGTAACTGCGGCTCAACTGGTTAGTGGCTATAATAACAGGTGTTCCGTATCTTTTAAAATTGGCCTCCGCCAACCGCCTTTTAAATCCTTCCAGTTTATTCAGGTAATCCTCTGGATTTCTCAAGGAAAAAATCAGGAACTTTTCCATCAGGCCTCCTGCGGCTTTTATTTCGGTAACATCGGCCCAGGAAATAAACCCTGCGCTAAAAGAAGTGGAATTATCATATATACCTTCATCTGAAACTGAAATCACGGGAGTTTTTCTAAGTAATCTTTTTATAGCCCAGATAAATCCAAATATTCCCCAAACTACCAGGAAAATTCTGGAGGCAAGAATTATCCAATTAGCACTTTCCTCAACGGGTGCGTCAACAAGCCGTAAGCCGCCGAATACAACAAAGTATATTGAAATGATAAGCAATGCAATGGAGCGCCATTTGCCATATCCGATATTAACTGCTCCTGCTGCTGGGGTTTCTTCCATAACAGTTGCAAATTTACTGTTTCCGTTTGCAACGTCCGAAATCAATCAAACTCCTGGTATTCCCAAACGGCTGTAACGTAGTAATCATTGTCTTCCATATATCCGTTGCTCATAATAATGGCTAATCTTAAAGCATCGCCTTTATTGAAACTCCAGTTAGCAGGAGCAACAAACTCGTAGAAGTTACCATTATCAAGACTGGTATAAGTACCGCCAACAAAAGTCGGTACTGGGTTAGAATTGTCTGTTTGGCCAACACTCAATCCAAACGTAAAATTGCTCAGGTCATCGCCAGCATTCGAATTAAAATTAGCAATACGAATAATCACTTTTACCAATCTGCCGTCATAAGGTGCTAACCATGTTTGATTTTTAGAATAATTATTATCCAGCTTATCATCAGCCGCCTCACCACCCGGTGAAGGCATCCATATCTGGTGATTTCCGGTACCCGACCAGCTTGGTAAGTTAAATGAGTGATGGGAAATAGAGCGCATGTAACCGAACACAGTTCCCTGCACCTGCAGTTTAGCAACCGGCGAGGCCGTGCCTATGCCTACATTACCACCATCGTTATAAATATTGTTATTATTCACAACCCATTGCGTTCCATCCCAAAAAGTAGTATTGCCAACCGCTGTACCCAAAGGCAAAAGACCGATACCTGATGCCCCGGTTGCACCTGTAGGTCCAGTGGCACCGTTATTTCCAGTGGCCCCGGTTGCTCCGTCGTTTCCTGTGGGCCCGGTTGCGCCGGTAGCCCCAGTATCACCTGCTGGACCCGTTGGTCCGGTAACACCGTCATTTCCTGTTGCCCCTGTTGCTCCATCATTTCCTGTGGGCCCGGTAGCGCCGGTATTACCCGTTGGTCCGGTATCTCCCATAGCACCGGTTGCTCCTGTTGGCCCTGTTGTTCCACTGGCGCCGCCACCCGCACCGGTAGCTCCTGTATTACCGGTAGGTCCAGTAGGTCCCGTGGGACCTGTATCGCCTTGAACACCTGACGGGCCCGTAGAACCCGGCAACCCGGCGGGGCCTTGCAGTCCAATGGGCCCGGTTGGCCCTGCGGGACCAGCAGCACTATTGGCAGCAAACAAGGCATAAGGAACGCTGATAAGTTGAGAGGTTCCCATATCAGTAAAACTTCCGGTGTTATTGATATCCGTTTCCACCTGAAGATATTTTTTGCCACTGCTCCAGTTAACAGTACCTAAATTGTTTACTGCCCCAATCTCAACATTCACAAGTCCAAATTGATTCGTCGTAGTAGGCTGGGTTTCAGTAAAAATAATAGTGCCTGTTGCAGAATCATTATGAATGTAAAACCGGAGAGAAACCGCGGTATTATTATTTAATGTATGGCCGGAAGCATCACGTACAACAGCCTGGTAATTCATTAACAGGGGTGATTGCGCATCGGCAAAGGAGATACCCAAAACCGCGATTGCCATATAAACGACCATTTTAAGAATGGGGGATAGATTATTTTTCATAGAGGATATGTTTAAATTCCGTTGAAAGATACTATTAAAATTGTAATGCAGGAACTTGCCAAAAACGTTAGGGTGCAACGCTATAAATCCGTAATGGATAATTAAAAAAGAGCGCTGTAAATTATGATTGAGTTGTAAATTGCAGATTTAAAGAAAATCGGGTTGGGCTTTGAATTCCTGAAATTCAGGCAACATTCTTTCGAACGGCCCTAAGAATCTCGTCTTCTACAAATTCGAAATTGAGCGGGAAAACATATTCAACGTTCTTGCCTTCATCTAATTCCTTCATAACAATCTTGGTTCCAAGAATGCCTAAGGAGATAACACTGGATATCTGGTCCACAAAAATTATGGTTGGGAGGTGACCCCTTATTTCTAGCTTAATATATTGACGATCATTCATTTAGCTTAATTTTTTTATCTGGCCAAGATTTTTAAAAAAAGCCCCTCTTCAAAAAAACGAGGGGCTCCGGGGGCCTACTTATCTTTAATTGTTTTTTCTCTTTTCGGTTTTAGTTATAAAAATCCTCGTATTCCGCTTTATCAATTCGAGTACTAAGGTATTTTACATACCCAACCAGTGCAAAGACAGAATTCGGCAGTTTTACCTAATTTGGAGGTATAATTTCCATTATAAAGGTGTTGTAACAAGGCTAAAACGCCCTGCCGGTATGGGTTTCCTTGAACGGACCTGATAAATAGAATTTTCTAAAAAAATAGGCGAATCCCACAATTTATTTTTACATTTACGGGGAAACTTACACCTCGGCTATGCATTTGTCCAAGTTGATTTATGTACTTAAAGCATTAGACACACAAACCTTTAAACGTTTTGGGGAATATGTTAATTCCGATTATTTCAAAGTTCCCAAGGCTTCTATTCAATTATTTCAACATTTAGAGAAAGTCTATCCTGATTTTCGCGAAACCAAAATTCACCCAACAGCTATTTCGGCTAAAGTGCCAAATTTAAAAACTGCAGTAAAGCAGGCTAAAGCCGGTACAGAGTTATTAAAAGCTTTCGAAAATTTTGTTGCGCTTGAAGATTGCCAGGGGAATGAGCGAAATAAATACTGGCATCAGCTAAACAGTTTCAATAAGTTACACCTATCCGAACAATTCAGCAAGTTGTACGAAAAAGCCCAGGATGAATTGGATAAATGTCCTGACCAGGACGTAGATACTTTTCTTTATCGCCACGAGTTTACGGAATTGTATTTCAACAGTTTTGATGGAAAATTGGGACGCAGCAGCCAAAACGATATTACCCCGATTTTAAAGACCCTTGATGAATACTACGCGCTTAAAAAGTTGAGATATCTCTGCGAAGCTATCAACCGCAAAAATGTGTTAGGCATTGACTTTGCCAGCGATCATATTCAAATGCTGTTGGAAATACTGAAACCTTATGACAATGAGCGTTATCCGTACGTTCACCTGTTTATTAACGTGTTCAGAATGTTATCCGCCAAAACCTATGAAGACAGCGAGCTTCCATACCTGGCGTTGAAGCAAACTGCATCCCGGTTCGATAAAAAAGTTCTTTCAAGTGGCCTTACAGAGTGCGTTGAATCTGCAATTAGTAGTTGCTTATTCTGGAGCGCCCAGGGGATTGAGAATGCCGGTAAAGAATATTTATGGTGGATCGAATTTAAGATTAAGTGGAACCTATTGCTTGACAACGGCAAGATAACGCCAATTGCTTTCAGAAATATCGTTTCCAGTGCAACCATATATGGTAAAAACAGTGAATGGATCCGTCAATTCATAAAAGTTTATTCCCAAAATCTTCCGGCTGAAGAGCGTGACACAAACGTGGCGTTTGCCCTCGGGCTTTATTATTACAGCACGAAGGAGCACTCCACGGCAGTCAGGTATTTTTTGAACGCCCAAGCCAAAGAAGAAGTAGTTTTTAACGCTATAATCCGCCGCTGGCAATGGATGTCAACCTACGAAGCAAATCCGGCTGAAACGGACCTGCTTTTAAACCAGGCCCTTGCCTTCGAAAAGTACCTGTTGCGTAATAAGACAGAGTTTCATCATTATAAAGCCGGCTTTACCTCTTTTATAACATACTGTAAAAAACTTATTTCAGGATGTAGTAAAAAAGATCAGCTTGCTAATATAGAGGCCCTGGAAATGGAACGCCACTTCCCTGGAAAACCCTGGTTATTACAACAGTATAACACCGCCACGCAAAGGATCCGTCCTTTTGCTGAACAGACCCTTGTTTAACTCATATTATAAATTAAACGGCATCATCTTTTGGTCATGAGCAGCATATACGGCTGCCTCGTAATTTCCGCTTGGCAAGCTGCTTAAATCCACAGCTACTTTATACCCCGAACAGTTTTGAACCAAAACCAATTGCATTGATTCGTTATAGATTTCAACTCTGTAAATACTTCCGCTTTTTGAATCTGAGTTAGAGAATAATACATATCCCTCTACAGCCACGTTAATAATTCTGCTAAAGCCTATAGTTTTACTTTTAGCGTTAATAGTGTTGCTTTTTGCCGCAATTGAAGGTAACAGCAAGCTAATGCCCAAAAGGCATGAAATAAAAATCCTTTTCATTTTTGATTGTTTTTGTGTGATATAAAAAATTCTCAATCCCGTTTACCTGATTTCCGAGTCCGGTATTGACGAATTGTAAAGACTTACTTGTTATTACTTTTTAATACATGTGTTCCATGACTCCTTTGAGCCATTATTCCTCGATTTATATCCTGGCTTTTCAGCACTCATATCTATTTTAAGCGTTCCAAAGTAATAGCGCGAAGCGACCTGAGCCGTTTTTCGTGCCTTAGGATTTCTAACCGGCATCAAATCTCCTGTCGGTAAAAAGTCTACCAGGTCAGAATAATGTCTGATTGGTTTCGCCACTAATTGAATTGCCATCTCCCCGTCTGCAGTAAACGCCCTTAGCCTGTATTCGTAATGCACAATTTTCATAGTTATTAATTGTTTTGGTCGCTGATTGACGATGCAACATTATCGTAACGGAGAAACAAAGTCAAAGACAGAATTTTGAATTTTTTCCGTTTTATTCCAAAATTTTGGTTAGCCAAATCAGCCATTCCATTCTTTGGTAAACACAGGTATTCCAAAACAAAACCGCAGCATCAAAATGCCGGAAGTTTAGCGTTCATATACAATACCATTTAGTCAAAAATGAAAAAGCAAGGGCTTCAAACATTCCCAATTCAATAATTAAATTATATAAGGCATATGTCCTTTTGTCCGTTTGATTTATTACGGACAAACCATGCATTGGTTACAAAAAATTAGGATCGCGCATATATTTATCTATTTGGTTATCACTAATCCATGTAACACCGGCATTTAAATGATCGCTATTTTGATTCCCTCCAACCCTGTCAATTCTTTCAATTCTTCTATATTCGTTTGCATCATTTAAATTATGAAACACTTCCTTTCCAATATTTGCGTAAGCATTCTGTTACTCATTGTTGCAACATCCTTATCCGCGCAAGCAGACTATCCAAACGACCGATTAGCTGAATGGCAACAAAAAGTAGATTATAAAATTGAAGTTTCG
>JAQBNQ010000613.1 GCA_028288545.1 Bacteroidota bacterium | reverse complement strand
GGTTCAAACGGCTGATTTTGGTTTAGCAGTTGCCTGCGATGGAAAAGGTAACGTATATAACGCCGGTGATTACTATGGCGATTCGGTGGCATTTGGCAATTTTGTAATGCCGGGAGTTAGAACGGCCAGCTATGGAATTTTTATCGCTAAGTACGATTCTGCAGGTAATGTTTTATGGGCTAAAAGCGCAATTGGAGGGAGAACAAACAACCTATCAATAGGGCTTGCAACCGATGTAAACGGTGATGCCTACATCACCGGTGACTATTTTAGCGATAGTATAAAATTTGGCTCAACAACGCTTTTCCACGCAGCAGATGGCACCGACGATATATTTATTGCCAAATATGACGCCCTGGGAAATGTACTTTGGGCAAAAAGCTCTGTAACATATAACAGTTTTGCTGTTGAAGGGGCTGCTGTTACCACCGACCTTGGGGGCAATGCTTATATTACAGGAGGTTTTTTAACCGACTCAATTACTTTTAACGGTCATTCATTACAGGGGCCGGATGGCTGGCATAGTTATTTGGTAAAGTACGACAGCATCGGAAACGTTCTGTGGGCAAAGCGACCTATAAGTGGCCACGATTTTGGAAATGGTGTTGCTACTTATGGGAACAACGAGGTGTATGTTACAGGTAATTTTGAGGAAGATTCTTTAAGTGTTGACTCGTTTAATTACACTCATTATGGAACCGGTAATTTCTACCTGGCAAAATACGATGCCCTTGGAAACCCAATCTGGATGAAACACGCAACAGAATGTCTTTCGTCAGTGGGCTATGGAGTGGCAACGGATGCCAGTGACGATGTTTTTGTTTGCGGGGGGGTTTTGGGTGATTCAATCAGGATTGACGCTACGCATATGCCCATGCGCCATAATGCTACTGATCCCATGCTTGTACTTAAACTAGACGGCAATGGCAATATACTTTGCTCTGAAGCCATACCCAGTGGAGGAGATGACCGAAGTGGTATTTGTGCCGACCGTACTGGCAATGCTTCAATTGTAGGAGATTACGAGACCGATGCATTTATATTAGGCAACGATACATTACTACCTACCGGCGGCGAAACGGGCTTTGCGGCCAAATTCAATTGCTCTTTAAAATCAGATATACAGCGGGTAGATGACTTTGCTTTGTTAAGAGTTTATCCCAATCCGTTTGAAGGTACTGGCACGGTCCAATATTCTTTGCCGGGTACTTTTCAAAATGCGCAGCTGGTAATATATGATGTGTTAGGCAAACAAAAGGCATCTTATAAACTAACGTATACCGAATCCGAGATACGTATCGGGTCGGCAGGTTTTAGCGCTGGCATTTATATCTGCTCCATAGTGGTAGATGGTAAGGTTTTGGCTAGTAGAAAGATGATAGTTGAATAGCCGGAGGGGATTACCACACATTAAAACGCACTACAAAACGCCTTCCTAAAACAAACCGGTAAGGGTTAACTTATTTTATTTTAAGTTATTCTTTTAAAAGGAATGTTTTGCTATCTTACATATTATTCCATAAACTAAAATATTGAGATATGAAAAAGTTAGCTTTACTATTTGCTGTTGCAGCAGGTTTAACGGCTTGTAATAACAACAATGCTCCGGTAGTTGATACGGCTAAGGAACAACAGGCCTTGCTTGTTGTGGACCATGATTTTTGTGCAATGGAACAGCAACAGGGCATGGGAAAAGCCATGGACAAATTTTATGACCAGGATGTAATAGGCATTAGTCCGAACCAACCTGTTGGCGTGGGCAAGGCAGCCATTATGAAACTGGTAGCTGATTCAAAAATGGATGGTATGAACTCGCTTGATTGGAAGGCTGAAAAGGCGGTTGTGTCCTCATCTGGTGATTTGGGCTATGTGTGGGGGCGTTATACGGTAAAAACTAAAACCAAAGAAGGTGCCGATACAACGGTGTATGGGGCTTACTCAACCATATATAAAAAAACTACCGATGGCTGGAAAGCTGTAGTTGACCAAAACAACGATACTCCTAAGCCTTAGGTACTTTACTATCGGGGTAATTGCATCCAGCACCTACCACCTTATTAAAGCGCTGGCCCACATAAAGCCGCTACCAAAAGCTGCCATAGCTACAAGGTCGCCTTCTTTAATACGTCCGTCCTGCCAGGCTTCGCAAAGGGCGATAGGAATGGAGGCAGCTGTAGTGTTTCCATAGCGGTCTATGTTGGATACTATCTTATCATCCGGCAGGTTCATTTCTTTTTGAACAGCGGCTGTTATCCGCGCATTGGCCTGGTGAGGGATGAACAGGTTGATATCGCTTTCTTTCAGTTTGCACTCATCTAACGCTTCGCGAACAACCTCTGGAAAATACTTGAGGGCGTTCATAAATACCAATTTGCCATTCATGTAGGGGAGGAGGTCGCCGTTCTCAATCATATCAGGGCTAAAACGCACTTTTTTGCGGCTGCCGGGATGTTGTAGGTAAAGTTCCTCGGCAAAACGTCCATCGCTGTGTAGCTTGGTGGTAAGGATGCCCTTGTTAGGTTCATCGGTAGCTTCAAGCAGTACCGCTCCGGCTCCATCGCCAAATATTACGGCCAGGTTTCTGCCACGGTCGCTCATTTCAAAAACGTTGGATTGCACTTCGCTGCCCACCACTAAAATGGTTTTGTACATGCCTGATTTAATAAACTGATCGGCTACGGACAGGGCATAAATGAAACCGGAGCATTGTGCCCTAAGGTCCAATGCTCCGATGTTCCTGAAAGGAAGTTTGCGTTGCAAAAGTACTCCAGAGCCCGGAAAGTTATAGTCGCTGCTTAAGGTGGCAAAAACTATAAAGTCAACGTCTTCGGCTTTTTTACCTGCGCGGTCAAGCGCTATTTGGCAGGCGTTGGCGGCCATTTTAGAAACACAGTCCACACCCTCCTTAAAAAATCTTCTTTCTTTTATACCGGTTCGTTCAATGATCCACTCATTCGTAGTATCCATCATTTTCGACAGATCATCATTGGTAACCACTTGCTCGGGAACGTACATTCCCACACCTGTTATTTTGCTTGCTGGCATAGATTGGAAATTATTTTTGAGCTAAATGAGATTCAGGATCTTTCATAAAATCTGCTTTGCATTCGCTGCTGCAAAAGCCGTAAAGTTTGCCATGGTAAGACGCCGTGTCGGCGATGCTGCCTTCATCCAATGTCATTTTACACGAGTAGTCGGTTTTAGATGCTAACTGGGCTAATTTAATGTTAACTCCTTTTTGTTCTTTCTGTTCAGCGGGTTTGTTTTCGGCTGTTTTATTGTTACACGATGCAAGTGCTATGGAAGCCATAACTACTGCACTAAAAAATATCTTTTTCATGATTGCTGGTTTTAATTACACAACTAAGTTAAACTATAATCCCAAATTAAATTAACGAATTCCGAATTCCGCAATCCGGATTTTGCCTTCAATAAGGCCTTGCAATACCACTGAGAATGAGTATAATAAGTGGTATGGGTATATCGCCATCCATCTGCCATTCTTTTTCGGAATGTACGTTGGACCATGGCTTTACAACCCCGTTTTCGATAATGTATTGATTGGCCCAATCGGTTTCCCACACCGGTTTCATCAGCCTTCCGTCCCAAGTCCATTCTTCGTTTTTGTTGCTGCGCCAAATAGGTTTAAAGTTTTCGCCATCCCAACTGTATTGCGCATAAATATTGCCCGAGTATTGGGGCTTTACCGTTTGTCCGTCAAAGGTCCATGCAAGTTTGGGATCAACGTTCCAACGTGGACGAAGTATTTTCCCATCCCATATCCATTCGTTGGCTGTCTGGTTTCCCCAAACAGGTTTAATGCTCGAAAACGAATTCGATTGAAACGCAGGTTCGCTATGTTGAACGGCTACCATTTTTTCAAGCCCTAATCTTTTGGTAAGTGTGTAGGCTACAATAATTGCTACTGACGAAGGCACAGAATCTGCGGCATAATAAGCCAGTAAAGAATCGTTTGCCGAGGAATAAAACGACAGCCACTTT
>JAQBNQ010000574.1 GCA_028288545.1 Bacteroidota bacterium | reverse complement strand
AAAGTGTAACCGATATAAACCATATACCCCGCCGTAGTATGTAAAACCCCTTTAGGCTTACCGGTTGAACCTGAAGTATAGAGTATAAACAGCGCATCTTCGGCCAACATATTTTCGGCAACATTGTCATCACCAACATTTTCTATCAAATCGTTCCACCATACATCTCTGCCAGTTTTCATTTCAATAGCAGAGTTCCGATGATTATAAACGATACATTTTTCAATAGAGGGCGTGTGCTGTAAAGCCTCATCCACGATCTTCTTTAGTTCGATTTTCTTTTCAGCACGGTAAACAGCATCTGCGGTTATTACCACCTTACATCCACAGTCATTAATTCTATCTGACAAAGATGTTGGTGAAAAACCCGCAAACACCACGGTATGGATAGCGCCTATACGGGTGCAGGCCAACATCGCAATCGCCGCCTCGGGTATCATGGGTAAATAAATGCAAACCCTATCGCCTCTTTTTACGCCTTGCGCTAACAGCACATTGGCAAAGCGGCAAACTTCCTTATGAAGCTGATTGTAGGTAAGGGTCCTATATTGTTCTTTAGGATCATTTGGTTCCCAGATAATTGCTACTTGCTCACCTCTTAATTCCAGGTGGCGGTCCAGGCAATTTTCGCTGAGGTTACAGGTAGCACCCTCGAACCACCTTATTTCCGGAGTCTCAAAATTCCAGCTAAGAACCTTATCCCATCTTTTCTTCCACAAAAAGTCCTCTGCAACTTCCGCCCAAAATTTTTCGGGATTGGCCACACTTTCGCTGTAATCCTTTTGGTACTGCTCAAACGAAGTTATCTGTTTCATGATGTTGGAATTTAAAAAGTGCTATTCAAATCTAATGGCCTTAACGGGGCTAATCTTAGAGATCAAAATTGAAGGCAATGTAAGGAGGGTAAGCGTAATTAATATGGTGCCAACGTTAATAGCAATTATCCAACCCCAGTTTATATCAACGGGGGCGTAACTGAGGTAGTACGAATCCTGCGGAAGAGTAATGACCTTAAAATATTTTTGAATCATGCATAGACCAATGCCTGCAAAATTACCGATCAGCAATCCAACACCGATAATAGCGGCGCTGTAATAAAGAAATATTTTACTGATAGAAACATTGTTTGCGCCCAGGGCCTTCATAATACCAATCATGTTTGTCCGCTCCAGTATAAGAATAAGTAAGGCGGTTATCATATTAATAGCTGCCACTATCAGCATTAGCGAAAGGATGATCAGTTCGTTCATGGTTTGCAGGTCAAGCCAATCAAAAATCCCCGGGTTAAGGCTTTTAATGGTTTGAACATCCAGCTTAGGATTATTAATGCGGGAGTAAACATCTTCTCCAATTATTTCCAAGGGGTCCCTGCGTAGTTCATCTGCAGTCTCTTTCGATAACAAACCTCCAAACAAGGTTAGAAAATAAGCCCTGCCCCTGCTTTTAAACAGATCCTGGCTATTCAAAAAAATCTCAAATCCACCTACCGAATCTTTACCCCAGTGATTCAGTTCCTGTATGGAGGCTATATCCACCAGTGCATATTTTTTATCAAAATCCTCCAGCCCGGTTTCATAAATCCCTTTCACTTTAAAAGGCCGGTTGCGCAGGGATTTTCCCATAAAGGCAACCGTCAATTTATCTCCAACCTTTAGTTCAAGCCTGTCGGCCGTGGCTTTGGAGATTAAAATTTCCCGTTGAGAGTTTTCGCTACCCACCGTTATTTTTTGCCCCGACTTTAAATAGGGTTCAAAATTCTTCCATTCAAAATCATCGCCTACACCTTTCAACACAATGCCCTCAAATTCTTCGTCGGTTTTAAGAAGACCGCCTTTTAAAGCAGTAACTTGTATGTGCCTGGCTTCCGGTATCAGTTTTTTATCTGTATAAAAATCCTGGTAGCGGTAAATAGGCTGCTCCTCCAAAGATTTACTAAGACTAAAAGGTATAACCTCAAGGTGCGACCAGAAACTCAATACTTTATTCCTTATCTCCTTTTGAAAACCATTAACCAGCGAGGTGGCAATGATCATAGTACTTAAGCTAAGAGCCACAGCCGCAATAGCAATGCGGATGATAAAAGCTGAAAAACTTTTACGGCTACTGAAAGCTATTTTACGGACTATGAATAATTCGAGATTCAATGGGCGGATTTCTATTTTAGCAAAAATATGATTAGTTACCAGTTTAATGCAGTTTTGTCCTTTATGGCAAGGCACTAAGAAATATAATTAATATGAGAGGAAAGCTTTTTATTTGTGCAACATGTTTGCTTTTTATTGCCTCGTGTAGCGGGCAGCAAACACATAATCCGCTGGTAAGCAACGACCCAACAAAAACTACAGGAAAGCCCGTTGTTGGTGCAGCAAGGCTTGACCAGCTTATTCCGCTAATAAAGGGAAAGAACATCGCCTTGCTGGTTAATCAAACTGCCGTATTAGGTAGCACACATCTAATAGACACCTTATTATCGTCAGGCATTAAAATCAAAAAAATATTTGCACCCGAACATGGCTTTAGAGGCAATGCTGATGCCGGAGAACATGTAAACGATAGTATGGATTTAAAAACCGTGATTGCGGTTGTTTCCTTGTATGGTAAAAAATCAAAGCCATCAAAAGAAGATTTAGAGGGAATTGATATTGTGATTTTTGACATACAGGACGTAGGTGCGCGTTTTTACACTTTCATTTCATCATTACATTATTTAATGGAAGCCTGTGCTGAAAACAATAAAGAACTGATCGTACTGGATCGCCCAAATCCTAACGGATGGTATGTAGATGGCCCCGTTCTGAAAAAAGAGTTCCAATCTTTTGTAGGCGTAGATCCTGTACCTGTAGTACATGGATTAACTGTGGGTGAGTATTCGCAAATGGCAAACGGTGAAAAATGGTTGCGCAATGGATTGCAATGCAATTTGAAAGTAATCACCTGCCAGAATTATGAACACAAAATGAAAACGGAATTGTCAGTAAAGCCTTCGCCTAATTTGCCTAATGCACTGGCAGTAATGCTGTATCCCTCCATTTGTTTTTTTGAGGGCACTAATGTAAGCGTAGGACGGGGGACTGATTCTCCTTTTCAAATAATTGGTTCACCAAAAACAAAATTTGATGGCGCTTACGAATTTATCCCACAAAGTAAACCGGGCGCAAAGAACCCGCCTTTCGTCAACGAGAAATGTTATGGCTTTAATTTATCGAACCCTAAAAACCGGCATAATAGCGGGCAATTCAACTTTCAGTATGTAATTGACATGTACAAACTATATAGCGACAAAAGCAATTTCTTTTTAAAAACCGGCTTCTTCGATAAACTCTGCGGAACAGATGAAATAAGAAAACTGGTTGAAGAAGGTAAAGACGAAAAAGAAATAAGGGCCTCGTATCAAAAGGAATTAGATGCCTATAAGCTGAAAAGAAAAAAGTATCTGCTCTATAAAGATTTTGAGTAAAACAGTTAACGGTTCACAGATCGCAGTTCGCGGCAATATAAAACCCCACGCATCCCTGTATTCCCGTTATCTGTCATCCGCCAACTGTCAACATTCACCTATATTTGAGCAATGAAAAAACTGAAGATAGTTTTTATGGGCACTCCGGAATTTGCAGTGCCCATGCTGGCAACTCTGCTTAATTCGGAACATGAAGTTGTTGGCGTGATTACTGCACCTGATAAGCCAGCTGGCAGAAGTATGTCGGTGCCCACCGAGAGTGATGTAAAGAAATACGCTAAAGACAAAAATCTCAGAATCCTTCAGCCTGAAAAATTAAAGAATGAGGGTTTTCTTGCAGAGCTAAAATCGCTGAACGCAGACTTGTTTGTAGTGGTGGCATTTAGAATGTTACCCGAAGTGGTTTGGACCATGCCGCCACTTGGTACTATTAATTTACATGCTTCTTTGTTGCCTCAATTTCGCGGAGCAGCGCCCATTAACTGGGCCATCATTGAAGGTGAAAAAGAAACCGGGGTTACTACATTTTTTATTCAGCATGAAATTGACACCGGTAAAATAATCTTCCAGGAAAAAATTCCGATTCGTGAAGATGAGAATGTAGAAGAGCTTTATGATGAACTGATGGTCCTTGGAGCCAAAGTGCTTCGAAAAACAGTAGACGCCATTGCAGATAACAATTACCCTCAAATTCCGCAAGACCACATTACGGAGATAAAACACGCGCCGAAAATATTTAAGGAAACCTGCAAAATTGATTGGAGCAAAAACGCCGAACAGGTTCACAATTTTATTCGTGGATTAAGTCCCTATCCTGCTGCCTTTACCCAACTAAATGATAAAGTTTTTAAAATTTACAAAGCCTCTAAGGCAGAATCGAATAAAGTAAGCGCCAACCCTGGTAAAGTTGAAACGGATGGAAAAACATACCTGCATTTTTACTGTGGCAGCGGATATATTAATGTGTTGGAATGCCAATTGGAAGGAAAGAAAAAAATGAGCGTTGAAGAATTTTTAAGGGGCAATAAAGTTCAGACCGAAGTGTAAGAAGATAGTTATTTCAGCAATATTCCCGCCAAGGCGAGTTGGTTTTTTAGCATTTATAACACAACCCTTAAACTAAAAGTGCCAGCAAAAATATTTTTACAATCTTCGTAAAAATATCAGCAATGGATAAGTATGTGTTTTGCCTTTTACTCTGCTTAATGGGTACCGCAGGTTTTGGTGCCGGTGCAAATAATGATACTACAACAAGGCAAATAAGCATTATGAGTTACAATATCAAAATGCTTCCGCGCGGTGCTGTGTTTTTGCATCATCACCCGGTAAAAAGAGCGCGGCTTATTCCTGCAAAACTGATGGAAGAGGGAACAGATGTGGTGGTGTTCGAGGAGGCTTTTGACGGATTGGCAATTCGCATTTTAAAAAGAAAATTGAAATCTCTTTACCCTTATTGCCAGGGAATGCAAAACAGGAAAACAGTAAGTTATAAAAGAGCAGGTGGCGTACTTATTTTCAGCAAATACCCTATGCACGAGGTAGAAAGCATCCGATACAGCCGTTGCAAGGGTATCGACTGCATGGGAAACAAAGGCTCCATTTTAGTTGAGGTAGAACACCCGGTACAAAAATTTCAGTTATTGGGTACACATATGCAGGCCGGAGGAAGTAAAGAATTAAAAATGAGTCAATATGCCGAAGCCGGAGAATTGCTGAAACGACATGAGCAACCAGGAGTACCGCAATTTGCTGCCGGAGATTTTAATACGGCTAAGGACAATCCTAAATTATATCCTTACCTGGTAGATGCGTTGAAAGTAGAAGATGGCGAAATAAGCAGCGACCTTAAATTTACTTCTGACCATTTGCTGAATGACATGGAAAACCTGGATTCGACGAAGAGAAGAGTCATAGATTTTGTTTTCTATAAAAACAATGGAGTTGCCGCAAAGTCTTCTACGCGTTACGTTAAAGAATTTCAACAGCGTTGGGCAACAAAGCATAAAGACCTTTCGGACCATAATGCCATTATCCTTGACATGAAGTTCTAAACAAAAAATTATTTACAGTCACCATCTGGAGTACATACTTCTCCGTTTGTAGCTTGCATATCTTTAGTACTTGCCCATTCGCCAAAAGACTTTTCCAGCGCCTGCAAAAACACTTTGCTTTCCTGCGCCCCGCTAACCGCATATTTGCCATCGAATACAAAAAACGGAACACCCCTGGCACCCACTTGTTGCGCGGATCTAATATCCTCCATTACCTCTTCCGAATAGGCCTTGCCACC
>JAQBNQ010000556.1 GCA_028288545.1 Bacteroidota bacterium | reverse complement strand
TTTACGTGAAAGATAACGGTGCGGGTTTTGATATGAAAAATTACCATAAGCTGTTTGGCGCCTTTCAAAGACTACACAGCCGAAAAGACTTTGAGGGCACAGGTGTAGGCCTGGTACTTGTTAAGCGAATTATTGAAAAGCACGGCGGTACTATTTGGGCAGAGAGCAAGGTTGATGAGGGCGCCACCTTTTATTTTTCCATGCCTACCGTTTAAGCATCTTTTAATTTTGCTGCTGCGCTGAATTTTAAATATAACTTTATCGGGCCGCTTAGGTTTTAAAATTGCTGCCGAAAAGGATGTGCTCCTCATATAATAGTTTAAAAATATGCCTGTTTTGCATCTGGCTTGTTTCCAGTGGTTTTCATTTTGCGCCCATCGTTATGCGCACTTCTGTTTCCGATTATCGCGATAAAGGTCTCGATGTTTCATGGGATCAATCGGGCAGTGATCGTATCGCCTATTCCAGCAAAGGTCCCGATGGATATTATGATATTCATATTGCAAACCCTGATGGATTGGAGGATTCTTGTCTTACCTGCAATCATCCGGCCCTGCCTAACAAACATATTTGCTGCCCGCACTGGCATCCATCGGGTAAGTGGTTAATGATGGTAGTGGAAAGAGCATCGCATCCTGGTTCATCTTTTGAAGCCTTGCCCGGTCTTGGTGCTTACAGCGATGTATGGGTAATAAGCGCAGATGGAAAGAAAGCCTATAAAATTTTGGATATCCCCGATGGCAAAGAACACGGTGTTATTGATCCCCGTTTTTCACCTGACGGGAAGAAAATAGTATGGACAGAAAGAACCACCGCTCCTGATTTTTGGAAACCCCGACAAATGGCGGGGTTCTGGACCATTAAAACAGCGGACTTTGCTTTTGGTAAAGACGACGTTCCGGTGCTAAGCAATATTAAGATCGTGCAACCGGGCGAAACGGCTTTTTACGAATGCTACGGATTTTCACCCGATGGGCAACGCCTGATTTTTTGCAGCGCTATGAACACAGTTTCCTTCTGGAATGAAAACATTTACACCATGGATACCAGCGGAAAGAATGTGGTTCAGCTAACCGAAAAGAATTATAACGAACATGGTTTTTACAGTCCTGGTGGAAAGCAAATAGTCTGGATGACCAACGCTAAAAGCCGCAAGGGTGGAACTGATTGGTGGATAATGAATTTCGATGGTAGCGATAAAAAACAACTCACTTATTTTAATGAGCGGCACAATCCTCAGTCTGCAAAAAAGGCGGTGTGGGCAGGGCTCGGCTCATTTAGCCCCGGTGGCGATAGATTTATTGGCGGCGTTCAATTGAGCCTGCTAACGCAGGAAGGGAAAATCATGATGGTAAAATTATTGCCTTAATTTCATCGGGTATGTGGCGCGAAGTTTTTAAAGAATTATGGAGCAACAAAGAGTCCAGGCGCTCTTTAGTAAAAGCAATTGCGGGTATCCTGATTTTTGTTTTAGCTATTGCCTTTCTTATCACCGATAAGCTGATGCACCCCAAACATGTTTATTCTTCACACCCTTCCCGCTCTGCGCCCTTTGTCATTAAAAAAGATATTTTGATTAATGACTCGTTCCCAACACTCACTGAGATTCGCTCCGATACACCGGGAACCGAAAGTGGCAAGTCAAATGGAAAGCAGCAAGTGACTATTCGCACTAAAATCATTTCATGTCAGGAAACAAAAGGATTCAGGTTTTAAGATGATTGAAATTGACCTAATGACTATTTTCAACGGGATTAAATGGCGTTAATTCATTTTTCATTCTTTGCGGCCTTTGCTTAACCCTGCCTTACGGCAGGCAGGCTCTTTGAACTTTGCGAATTCGAATTCTGGTCATCATTGCCGTCAATTTTAGCTGACGGATAAGGATTAACTCCCATTGGCTTTAGCCAAAAGAGGATAATTGTAAAACGACAAATTTGGCTAAAGCCTTTATTTTTATGCCATTGATCCGTTGGCTGAAGCCAACGGCAATGAACAGGAAAAATCACCTAACATTAATTAAACGCAATGTCATTTGTAAAAATCTGGGTTCATCTGGTTTTCTCAACAAAAAATCGCCAACCCCTTCTCAATAGGGACATGCGTTATAATCTTCAGCAGCATATTATCGATAACTGTAAGGAAAAGGAAATATTTCTGCAAGCTATTAATGGCTATACGGATCATTTGCACTGCCTGATCTCATTAGGGAAAGATCAAAATATTTCTAAAGTGACGCAACTAATAAAAGGGGAGTCGTCCTTTTGGGTAAATAAAAATAAACTTGTTGCGGAAAACTTCACATGGCAAGACGATTACTTTGCGGTTTCAGTTGGCCAATCACAAATGGAGCAGGTAGGCCGCTACATTAAAAATCAGGAGACTCATCATGCAAAGAAATCATTTGAAGATGAAGTGGATGAGTTTATGACTAAATATGGTCGGATTAATTCTAAATGATATATCCCCGGTGATTAATCATCATTGCCGTCAGCTTTAGCTGACGGATAACGATTAACTCCCTATTGGCTTTAGCCAAAATAGATATAATTGTAAAAAGGCAAATTCGGCTAAAGCCTTTATTTTTATGATATTGATCCGTTGGCTGAAGCCAACGGCAATGAAAAGGCACAGTTAGCTTTTATTTGCTTTGATCATCCTCCTCCTTAAAACCTCGGACAGTAAACCTTCTTCCCATTAAACTCTCTTGTCCAACTACCTACATGCACCAACGAAATTTCGGGGCCGCCATTAGCTTTTCCAGGCAGAAATAATTGAGAGAAGGTTACGTCATAGCTAAGTAGTAACCTTGTTTTTTTAAACTGGTATCCTGCCACCGGTGATAACGCATCTTTAATACGATAGTACAATCCAAAGTATAAAGTATTGTCCGATCTTGAAGTTTTCATTTTATAAAAACCGTACCCAACTAAGGCACCAATCATTATTTCAGAAGCCTTTTTTTCATAACCATAATATCCGTTTACGGTAAGCGAAATTCTTTCGTTGATATTATAGGCAACAGCACCGGTAGCCTGGTAACGGAAACCAAGGCGCTCGCCATCATCGTAAAAAGAATCCTTTGGCCGGTTAATATGTAGTAGCGAAAAACCAAAATCCAATTTCACCTGCTCGTGCACCTGCGCTCCAAAGTTCAAACCCGCACCCAGGTCAAACATTCCAAAACTCTCCCGCTTAAACGGTTCTCCGGGGTTAAGGGTTTTGTTGAAGCCCATATCCTCAACCCATTGGTCGTTAAAGTAAAGTTTCGAAAAATCCACTGAGCGTATTACATAACTGGCAACAACCCCGGCTGATAGAATGTACTTGTGGTCCTTATCAAACGCCTGGTGATAAGCATAGCTGGCGCTAAACCTGCGGTAGCTAAGTCTGCCGTCACCAGTTTCATCATTCAAAAAATTAAAGCCAATACCCATCCACCCCGACTTAATTTTTTTCTCCCCAAACGAAAAATCAACATACGGCGATTCGGTATGATAGTTATAGGTGGTGTTGGCAATAGCCCAGGGCCACTGCGCCTTAAAATTAAAACCAACGCGATAATTGCCATCGTAATATCCTGTTTGCGCCGGATTAAGAATTAAAGGATTGGTAAAAAATTGCGAGAAGTGTATGTCTTGAGAAAAGGCTGAAAATCCCATCAACAGGGCGGCAAACAACAACCACCTCCGCCCCTTGCTTTTAGCGCTAAGACCTAACTGTAAACCGTAAACCGCAAACCGTAAACCGTCCCTCATCTTAATAAAGTAATATTCCCTTTTAATGGTACTACTTGTCCATTAATTAAAGTGGCTTCTACCGTATAGGTAAAAACATCCATCTCCTGTAAATCGCCTTTGTAAATTCCGTTCCATCCCTGGTTAACATCGTTGGTTTCAAAAACCTTTTCGCCCCAGCGGTTAAATATCCTGAAAACCATTTCAACAATACCACGACCTTCAACTTTTATCACATCGTTAATACCATCACCATTTGGCGAAAACGCATTGGGTACACCAATCAGCGGAATGAACTCTATAAAAATATTCTTGCACATGGTATCTGCGCAGGTGGGGTTAGAGGCAATGATGCAAATATCTTTTGGTCCTATGCTTTCATAAGTATGTAAGGGGTTGGTTTCATCCGATGTGGCTCCGTCTCCAAAGCTCCAGGCCAGTTGCGTGTAATAAATACTGTTGCTGGTAAACTGCACCGGTATTTCATATTTGAAAGTATCTGTGGTAAACAAAAATCCTGCAATAGGCATTTTGTAAATCTCTACAATGTGACTGGCCGTGTCGCTTACATTGCAGGTGGTGGTATCAACAATCACTAAACGCACATCGTAAGTACCCGCAATAGTGTAAAGGTGCGAAGGCGAGTATTGTCCCGAAATT
>JAQBNQ010000545.1 GCA_028288545.1 Bacteroidota bacterium | reverse complement strand
GCTTGAGATGAGTGGCGATTCATCCTACTCACCGGTTATAAATATTCCGGTTCTAACGGCAAATGGTTCCGAAACTTCAGTCAATATTAACCCTAAGCCGAATGACAGGGTGATGATAAACATGAGCATCCCTTTTGCCAGCAAGGTTACAATTGAAATTGAAAATCCCGCCGGTCAAAATATTTACCGCAAAGAGATTAACCAGTTTTCGGGAGTCAGTTCCCAGCAAATTGATCTCAGCCAACAAACCTGGGGTATTTACCTCGTTTCTGTTTCTAATGAGGATTATAAGTTTGTAAAAAAGATAGTAATTAAGTAGAAAGGCAATGACATAATCCAACCTCAGGTCAGCCAAGGCCCAAAGAAACACCTGACCTTATTAAACAGAAAGAAGTATAACTCATTGATTTTAAACTATTTGTTATGTTGTTTGTCCACGTTAAATCTGATTGACACCTTTTAATAAATAGCCTCATTTCACAAAAAATACAAACGGCTGGCAACAAACAATTCAGTAATTTCGTTTTACTACTACAATTAATACTAAAAGGGTGAAGAAGATATTTTTAATGTTGGGTATTGTTTTCGCTTTTAACCTGTTACAGGCGCAGGATGATGATTTGCCTGCGCCTTCCAGTAAGCCCAAAACCGATGAAACTCTTTTACCCGGTCAGCACCCTTTGGGTAAACACAGAAAAGACCTTAGTAAATACATTATAGAACCCGATTTTAATTTCGCAGTTATATCTGGTGGTATAAGCGTTGGCCTTTCGCCTAATGTTGGTTATAATGTTTGGAAGGGCTTATATGTAGGGGGCGGCCCAACTTACATTTATACCGGGTACAAAAATATTGGCTTTACCGATGTAGCAGGTGGAACTCATTATGCTAATGCCAAATGGCAAACATTTGGTGGCGGTGTGTTTTTGCAGTACAACGTGTGGAGAGGCCTTTTTGTACGAAGCCGTTTTGAAGTATTACATCGTGTGTTAGACGATATAAATAACGCCACGGTGCAATTAAATGCCCAGGGAAACGGTTATGATGTTGCTATACCCAAGGTGCAGCGCACTATCCCAAACCTTTTATTTGGTGTTGGATATAATTTATTGGAAAGCAAGAATTTTTTCTTCCCGCTTATGATCTCTTACAATGTGCTCAATTCGGTTACCGATAAGCAGTACGCTCTCTATCCAAAGGGTTGGGTATTTCAGTTAGGATTTGTAAATATTTTTTAGCCTTGCTGAATGGTTGCCACCTTCAACGTGTTTTTGTATGTGCTGATTCCCTTCCTGCTTTTGATAGCTATTTGTTACCTGCCTGGCAAGTTGGCCTTTTATCTTTACGGTATCAGCTTAAAAAGCAATAGCAAGCCGGCTTATAGTTCGCCATTTAATTTGACACTTTCGCTGGTGCTTTCCCTGTTTATCGCTATCCTTACTTTTTGGCTTAGTTCTATTTTGGCAAACTATATATGGGAGTTGTTTTGGCCAACTCAAAACACCGAACATCATGTGCTTCCGGTAAATAAAATGCTGTTTAGCTTACTCGTAGCCCTCGCCTCAACGGTATTTGTTGCAACGTTTGCGTACTTAACGTTCAGGGATAGGAAGCTTATTTGATTCAGGCTATTTTACAACTACAAATCTGCGATAGCTAATGTTTTGCCCTTCTGTTACCCGCACAAAATAAATGCCGGCACTCACTTGGTTAAGGCTGGCAATAATATTTTGTCTTCCCTCTATGTTAGAAGCATTGCGAAGGTTGCCCATTGTTTGTCCCTTCGTATCAATAACTTGAACTTCCGTTCTTTCATTCCCGCTTGTTTCAAAGCTGATCTGTAAATAATCTGTAGCGGGGTTGGGAAACAAGCTTATTCCAAAAGCGTCGCTCACTTTATTTATTGCGGTATTAGTGCTTAGTTGCATAAACGGCCCTCCTTTTGCAGTGCTTAGAAACAAGCCAAAACCAGCGCCATTGTTATTGTTTGCAGGATACATAAACCCCGAAGCAAGAATAACACCGGACTGAGATTCAAAACCCGAAAAAGGAGCAACATAATAAGGATAGCTGTTATTGCCGGCAGTATCCTGAACCTGTAAAATATAATCAGTGGGTATCAGCGAAAAATAATTGCTTTGGTCGCTGTAGGCCTGTTTAACCAGAATATCCGGGCCACCGGATAGTTGAACATTTAAGGGGGGCGCATCAGTTACACCATCAATAAAAAAGAAATCAAAATTACCGTTGCTGGAGGAGTGTATTTTAGCCGGCACCTTCTCCAATACTTCAAATGCCGTACTTCGTCCGCTGGGGTTTGGTGCAAATCCGCTTCCTCTTAGTCCACTGGCCGTATTTACGTAAAACGTATCAATACCCAGGGTGTCAGTTTTGGTCCAAAAAGCCGAACCAACTGAAGCAGAGTTTTTAGGAGCCAAAGCATAGCTAAAAGGCACATTGGCCTTAACCGTTAGGGCAGGAGTGCCGCTTCGGAATGGCAGGTTGGCATATTTCTTCTTACCATTAATGTAAACATCCATCGAATCCACCGAAGGGTCGGCACAGTTATGTAAAAACTGGAAATAAGCATTTTCAGGTATTAGTTGAATCACAGTTCCACTGGCAAATACTGCATAAAGATTCAATTCGGGTCCACCGTTGTTGCTATCAGGATCCGCAAAGCCGGAGGCAATAACTACTGCGGTTTGTCCGCCCACAAATCTAAAATCCGCTATCCATTTACCCATGTTAATGGTCGAATCCTGGTTGTAAACATCCCATTCGTAAGCTGCAAAGTAAACCTGCTGATAGGGGAGTACATCGCCATATTTGGCACCATGTTCCATTAGCCAGTCAGCCGTTACAATTACATTCAAGCCGGGTTCATCAGTAGCTCCGTTATAGAAAAGGAAGGAAACATTGCCTGTTGTATCGGTAGTTTTTACAGCAGCAATTTCATTCAGGGCCAGTGATGTGCTTCTCCCGTCAGGATTTGCTGCAAAGCCGCTACCAACAACCCCGGAAAGAATAAAAACATCGTTTTCACCCGAATTTAAGGGGCCTATGGAAAACGACTTAAAAGTATCAGCCACACTAATGGAATGATGATGGGCAAACCCGATGTTAAATGTTACACCCGATCCAAAAGCAGTAAAAGGCGTAGCACTTTTATAGGCAAAATTCGAATCCAGGATTACCCCGTTAACATACATATCTATGGTGTCGGCCGCCGGGTCTGCACAGTTGTGTATTATTTGTACACCCGCTGTTTGGGCAAAAAGCGATGAAAATGACAGAAATGAAAAAAAGAGGCACAATGCCGGGATAGCTTTTTGCATAGAAGGGCAAAAATACCAATTCTTACTGGTCTTATTCCACGCCTTTGCAGACTGTTAAACGGCGAATAAATCACAACAGGGTAGGTGCTAATCATCGCAATATCGCATTATCACATTTTTATCTCTATTATTCACCAAATATCACATTATTGAACTTGGCTTTCTTTTTATCACTATTCTTCTATATTTGCGTTCCGTTTTTAGACTTTAAATCAATTTAAAATGCAAAATCTTAGAGGAGTTATTAGATTTTTAACTGGTCTTCTTGTATTCGCCTGTTTGTTTCAGCTTTCTTTTACCTTCCTTGCGCAGCATGTTGAGAGTAAAGGAGATGCTTATGCCGATAGCCGCATAAAAGTAACCACCCCTACCGGACTAACCCCTGGCCAGCTGGTGGCTTTCCAGGATTCGGTTGACCAGTTGAAGAAGATTACCCGCAGAAATTACCTCGATTCAGTAGCTGGCCTTCCTATTATTGATGTTTGGGGATTGAGAGACTTTTACACTTACAAATTCTGCCGTGAGCACTCGCTTACACTGGGACTTGACTTAAAAGGCGGTATGAGCCTTATAATGGAAATCTCTGAAGCAGATGTGTTACGTAAGCTATCTAATGATAACAAAACCGCTCAGTTTGATCAGGCTATAGTTAACGCCAAAAAAGAGCAAACTGCTAATCCCGGCGATTTCCTTAGCATTTTCCAAAAGGAATTTGAAAAGATAAATCCCAATGTAAAACTGGCTGCGATTTTTAATACAGAGGCTTACCAAGGCAAACTCAATCCGACTTCTTCTAATGCAGATGTAATCGCTTTATTAAGAAAAGACTTCGACGCAGCGATTCACGAAACATTCAACGTGCTTAAAACCCGTATCGATCAGTTTGGGGTAACATCTCCAAATATCTCTCTACAGGCTAATACAGGTAGAATTATTCTTGAATTACCGGGTGTTGATGACCCTGCCCGTGTTCGTAAACTGTTACAACAAACTGCGCAACTCGAATTTTGGGATACTTATGAAACTTCCGAAGTAATCAACTATTTGGGAGATGCCAACTCGGCATTGCGCGATTTACTTGCCAAGGACAAAGTATCGAAAGATACCACCAGCACTACAATAGATACTTCTAATGCAAATCCATTTGCCGTTGATGCACCAAAAGCAGCAGCAGCTGACACCAGCAAAAAAGTAGCTAAAAAGGATAGTTCAACTTCTCCGTTGTTTGAAGTACTGGCTCCTAACTACGATCGTCAGACCAACAAACCAGGCGAAGGCCCGATGTTAGGTTATGCTTACGGAAAAGATACAGCCCTTGTTAACAGATATTTAGCCCGTCCGGAAGTGCACAGGGCATTCCCTTCTGACCTTAAATTATTATGGGGCGCTCACCCACTGGGTAAAAGCGGTAATGTGTTTGGTTTGTTCGCTATCAGGCAACATCCGTCTTCACCAAAGGCCAGCTTAACCGGCGAGGCTATCAGCGATGCTTACAAGTCTTTCGATCAGTATGGAACTCCTGAAGTTGATATCTCAATGAACGCTTTGGGTGCTACTAAATGGGAACAAATGACCGAAGCTGCAGTTAACTCAACTGTTGGTGGAAAGCCAGTAAAGAAATGTATTGCTATTGTTTTGGATAATAGGGTATTCTCTGCTCCGCGTGTACAACAAAAGATCTCTGGTGGACGTTCACAGATCACTGGTATAGCAGATATTGAAGAAGCAGATGACTTGGCAAACATCCTTAAGTCAGGTAAGCTGGAAGCTAAGACCCAGGTTATCCAGGAGCAGGTGATCGGGCCATCTTTAGGTAAAGAGTCTATCAAAGCCGGTTTGTTATCATTGATAATTGGTGTGGTACTGGTATTCCTGTTCATGGTTAGCTACTATAGCACATCGGGTGTTATTGCTAACATCGCCATGTTCCTTAACTTATTCATCCAGATTTGTGTATTGATAGGCTTAGGCGCCTCATTTACGCTTCCTGCAATGGCCGGTATCGTATTAACACTGGCTATGGCGGTGGATGCCAACGTTATCATCAACGAACGTGTACGTGAGGAAGTTGCCCGTGGCAAAGGTCTTCGCCTTGCGGTGGATGAAGGTTACAAGCACTCTTACAGCGCTATCTTCGATGGTAACCTTACTACTATGGCCATCGGTATCGTGTTAATGATATTCGGATTGGGCCCTATCCAGGGATTCGGACGTGTACTGGTATTTGGTTTGATGATATCTATGTATACAGCGGTACTTGTTTCCCGTGTATTCTTCGACTTCGCATTCGACAGAAATATCAATGTGAAATTTGGTAACAAGTACACCATGAACCTTTTGAAGGGAATCAACTTCGACTTTATAGGTAAGCGTAAGATCACTTATACGGTATCAACTGTATTATTTGTAATATCCATTTTGTCGATGGTGTTCTACAAGTTTGACCTTGGTGTTGACTTTAAGGGTGGTAGAAGCTATGTTGTTCAGTTTGATAAAGATGTGAAAACAGAAGATGTTGCCAGTACTTTAGAAAAGAGCCTTGAAGGTATTCCGGTAGTTAAAACCTACGGAAGCAGCAACCAGGTTTCAATTACAACGGCTTACTTAATTGACCAAACTGCACCGGGCACAGATAGCATTGTTGAGGCAAGAATATACTCAGGCTT
>JAQBNQ010000509.1 GCA_028288545.1 Bacteroidota bacterium | reverse complement strand
CTTCAGTTCATAAGCCCCGTTTCTATCTGTGCTGGTTTGATATTTTGGTTCTTCGTATATTGATATGTACACTGCCTCAACTCCCTTATTGGTGGAATCTCTTACAACACCCTTCACTATTCCGAAATTCTGAGCAAACAGAGTAATGCTTGCAGTAAGGAATGAAAGTACCAGGAATTGTTTTCGCAACATTGATAGGCTAAACGGCGCTTGAATCACTTTATTTTGTTGCATTCTTAATTTGACGAATGGTTTGAAGCGGATCAGCTGAACCAAAAACTGCGTTACCTGCTACCAGCACATTAGCACCGGCGGCAATTAATTCAGCAGCATTGTTCAACCCAACGCCTCCATCTACCTCAATAAGTGCTTTGGAACCTGATGAGCCGATCAATAACATACACTCCTGCACTTTATTAACTGCGTAAGGGATAAACTTCTGTCCGCCAAAGCCCGGATTAACGCTCATTATTAAAACCACATCCAGCAAATGGATTACTTCTTTAAGCACCGATACCGGTGTTGCAGGATTAAGCGCCACGCCGACTTTTGCACCCGTGTTTTTTATTTCGTTGATAATAGAGTCAAGATGTGTTACCGCCTCGTAGTGGATAGTAATAACATCGGCGCCCGCTTCTCTAAACTGTTTTATATACGGTTGCGGGTTGGTGATCATCAGGTGCACATCGCAAACCTTTTTAGCATGTTTTTTAATGGCACTCAATACCGGGAAACCAAAAGAGATGTTAGGCACAAAAACGCCGTCCATCACATCAATATGTATCCATTCGGCTTCGCTGCCATTCAACATTTCAATATCGCGCTGCAGATTTGCAAAATCGGCGCTTAGTACAGAAGGAGAAACAATTACACTCATGTTGGGGCGAAGATAAAAATAGTTGGGTAACAGACACAGAATGTGATGAGGGGTAATTTCTTGCTTTTCTGTCAACCGGCACTATCAACGCTCAACTAATTTCAATTCGGATTTATCGGCTGCTGTACCGGTTTTTTCAGTTTGTAGGTTTCGCCGTGCTGTGTGAAATCCAGGCCGTCATTTTCTTCCTGTACGCTTACACGCAGGGGAACAATCATGTCTGTAAATTTGTAAAGCAAGTACGAGCCGCCGAAGGTATAAACGCTAACGATGATCAGCGCAAGTATGTGGTACAGAAAAGTAGTGCTGTGTCCATAGTACAAACCAACATCCTTGGCAAATATGCCTGTAAGTATCATACCGCTAATGCCGCCAATGCCATGGCAGGGAAATACATCCAAAGTGTCATCCAGATTGGACTTGTTTTTGGCACGAACAGCCAGATTGCTGATTATAGACGATGCAAAACCCACAAACAGTGCCTGTGGAATGGTAATGTAACCAGCCGCCGGTGTAATAGCCACCAATCCGACCACGGCCCCAATGCAAGTGCCCATTGCGGAAACTTTTTTGCCGCGGATAGCATCAAAAAATATCCAGGTTATCATGGCTGATGCGGAAGCCACCATAGTGGTTGCAAAAGCTAAAACTGCCGTTGTATTTGCGCCCAGCGATGAACCTGCGTTAAAACCAAACCATCCAAACCAAAGCATTCCGGTACCGAGAATTACGAACGGAATATTTGCCGGCTCCTGGTGCTTATTATCCTCAAAAGATGTCCGGCGACCTAGTATCATAGCTCCCGCTAAAGCGGCATATCCGGCACTCATATGTACCACGGTTCCTCCCGCAAAATCAAGTACCCCCCATTTGTGTAAAAAACCTTCGGGGTGCCAGGTCCAGTGTGCAAGTGGGGCATAGATGAATAAGGAGAACAAACAAATGAAAAGAAGGTAGGCATTAAACTTTACCCGTTCGGCAAAGCTACCGGTTATAAGTGCCGGAGTAATAATGGCAAACTTTAGTTGAAACACCGCGAACAACAATAATGGTATAGTAGGAGCTAAAGCGGCGTTAGGCGCGGCACCTACATTGTGAAACATAAAATAGGTGAGTGGATTACCGATAAGTCCATGAAAGCTATCTCCAAACGCCAGGCTGAAGCCCACTACCACGTACAGAATAGTTACCACGCCAAGAGCCACAAAGCTTTGCAGCATAGTAGAGATGATGTTTTTTTTGCTGACCATGCCTCCATAAAAGAAAGAGAGGCCCGGTGTCATTAGCAATACTAAACCGGCGGCAGTAAGCATCCAGGCAATATCTGCAGAGTTTAGCGCAGATAACATTTTAACTGTTGGCTCGGTAACGGCGGGATTATAGAATAGCCCAAGGCAACAAATTATGGCAAGAACTAAAAATGATAACTGGAACCGTGTTTTCATATTATATTAATATAATTATGATTAATTCCAGACAAAAATACGAAAAAATGGACTCGGCTTTTAAAAAATTACGGGTTTTGGAGGAAATTCACATAGTTTTCAACACCTTTTTCGATGGGAAGGAAGTTTTTTTGGTATCCTGAGGCGAATAGTTTCTCCATTTTAGCCTGCGTAAAGTATTGATACTTATCGCGGATGTCCTCTGGTATAGGGATATATTCTATTTGAGGCAGGAGGGTGAGCGAAGTGAAAATTGAGTTCACCAGGTCATTGAAGGTTCGTGCCTGGCCGCTGCCAACATTATAAATACCTGGTTTGTCGCAGTGGTTATAAAAAAACATGCAAACATCAGTTACGTCATCTACATAAACGAAGTCGCGCAACTGTTCCCCATCTTTGTAATGCGGGTCATGGCTTTTAAATAATTTGACCTAGCCGGTGCTGATGATCGGGTTGTAGGCATGAAAAACGACCGAATCCATCCTCTGTTTATGAAACTCTCGAGGACCATATACATTAAAGAACTTTAATCCTGCACAAAA
>JAQBNQ010000482.1 GCA_028288545.1 Bacteroidota bacterium | reverse complement strand
GGAGATTCCCGGCTAACCCAGTTTTGCCATTCTCCTGTTAAAGAATCAAATTGTATCTCGTGGATTATCTCTTCCAGACGGTCGTGGGTAGTAGCGTTCAGTTCATCACTCCACACTTCCTCCAACTTCGGAATAGCCTCTGTTCCTAAACTTTTCAGTTTATCATGAACATGTTTAAAGACTTCATGATCATCATCATCAAGAAGCTGAATGAGGGCCTGTATCTCATTTTCGTTTGTCATAGGCTGGGTTACGTCTTCTTTGCTTTGCTCTTTGTTGCCGCTTTTTTAGCAGCCGCTTTTTTAGTAGCTGTTTTTTTGGTTGCTGTTTCCGCTTTTGCAGCCGGTGCTCCCCTTCTGCCTCTAAAGCCCTTTTTAGTTGGCCCCTGCTCTCCTATTATCATTGTCACATCTTCCAGCGTCAGGTATTCAGCAGTTTTATCTTTAGGTATTTTGTAGTTGTCTTTCCCTTTTTTAATGTAAGGGCCGTACTTACCATTTAATACTTGTATTCCTTCTGCTTCGAAATTATGAATCACTTTACTGTCATTGGCTATACGTTTTTCACTTAATAAGGTTATAGCGTCCTCTAAAGTAATCGTATATGGGTCTTTATCCTTTCCAAGCGATACAAACAAACTATCCAATTGCGCGTATGGACCAAACCTGCCAATGCTTACCTTCACATCCTTACCCTCAAACTGCCCTAATATACGGGGCAGTTTAAACAACTCAAGCGCTTCCTCAAAAGTGATGGTTTCCAAAGATTGGTTTGCCCTTAGTTTTGCAAATTTCGCCTTAATGCCTTTTTCTTCATCAGCTTTACCTATCTGCGCCATCGGGCCAAACTTACCCATCCGCACTATTAATGGTAAGCCCGATTTAGGATCAACTCCTAATTCTTTCTCACCCGTTACACGTTGCGCTTCGTTCTGGGTTGTTTCAACCGTTTTGTGGAACGGTTTGTAAAACTCATCAATCATTTTGGTCCAGTCTTTCTTGCCTTCGGCTACCTTATCAAACTGTAACTCCACATCGGCTGTAAAATTGTAGTCCAATACATCTTTAAAGTTCTCCACCAAAAAGTCCGTTACAAGCATTCCAATATCCGTAGGAAACAGCTTGGCCTTTTCTGCACCGGTTATTTCGGTTTTCTGTTCCTTGGTAATAGCATTGTCCTTTAAGGTTAGTACATTGTATTTGCGCTCAACACCTTCGCGGGCTTCTTTTACTGCGTAATTTCTTTTTTGAATAGTGCTGATGGTTGGAGCATAAGTAGACGGACGGCCAATGCCTAATTCCTCTAACTTCTTTACCAAACTGGCTTCGGTATATCTTGGCAAAGCTTTGGTAAATCTTTCGGTGGCGGTCAGTTCCCTTAAATCAAGCAACTGCCCTTCTTTAACAGGAGGTATTAAAGCTTCGGCTTCTTCATCGCCTTCAGTATGTTCATCCACACTCTCATTATAAACAGCTAAAAATCCTTCAAACAAAATCACCTCGGCCTGTGCACGAAGCAATTCCTTGTTTTTATTATTAAGAATATCTATAATGGTTTTCTCAATCTCCGCATCGGCCATCTGGCTGGCAATAGTTCTCTTCCATATTAATTCATACAAACGCTGTTCGTCGTACTCGGCTTCAACAGTTTGGTTTTGTACGTTGGATGGACGAATGGCTTCGTGGGCTTCCTGCGCACTTGCGTTCTTTGAAGTGAAATTTCTTTTCTTATAAAACTTATCGCCGTATTTGCTCTTTACTTCTTTCTCCAAAGCATCTAATGCAAGGTCCGATAGATTGGGGGAGTCAGTTCTCATATAAGTAATATGACCATTCTCATACAAGCGCTGCGCAACCATCATGGTTTTGGCAACCGAAAAACTAAGCTTACGTGAAGCTTCCTGCTGCAATGTTGAAGTAGTAAAAGGAGCTGCAGGTGTTCTTTTGCCCGGCTTCTTTTCAATAGCGCTTACCTTAAATTCGGCACCAACTACTTCTTTCAAAAATTTATCAGCTTCAGCTTCAGTCTTAAAATTATCTGGGCGTTCTGCTTTAAAGGTGGCCTTTTTGCCGTTTGCATCGGTAACAATAAACCAGGCTACTACTTTATATGAAGCCACAGGTTTAAACCCACGTACTTCTCTTTCTCTTTCAACTATTAAACGAACTGCTACCGATTGCACACGACCTGCTGAAAGTGATGGTTTCACTTTTTTCCAAAGCACTGGCGAAATTTCGTAACCCACTAAACGATCAAGTACCCGGCGGGCCTGTTGAGCGTTTACAAGATCCATATTGATGGTGCGTGGATTAGCGACAGCGTCTTTCACTGCCTTTTCGGTTACTTCGGTGTAAGTAATACGTTTTGCCGTGTTAGGATCTAAACCAAGCACATCGCAAAGGTGCCACGAAATGGCTTCGCCCTCGCGGTCCTCATCCGTTGCCAGGTAAACTACCGAGCCTTTGGCAAGTTTCTTCAGTTCTTTTATAACATCCTTTTTTTCTTCACTCACTTCGTAATTAGGAGCATAGTTGTTGGCGATGTCGATGTTCAGTTTCTTATCCGGAAGATCGCGTATGTGGCCGTAACAAGAGGTTACCACAAATTCGTCCCCCAGGAACTTATTAATGGTTTTTGCCTTGGCAGGCGACTCGACTATGATCAGATTCTTACCCATACTTTTTCTTCAATTAAGGCGCAAATAAAACTTTTAGAATTCAAAACAAAAAACTTTCTCCGTTTGCATGATAACGAAAAACGGCCATAAAAGGTTGTAAATGTTATTATCGCCCCCTGTTTTTTTATCTTTACACCGAAAATAATTTTGATGCAATTAAACACACTTACCGCTATTTCTCCAATTGACGGGCGTTACAGGAACAAAACAGAACAACTTGCTGCTTACTTTTCGGAATATGCTTTGATTAAATACAGGGTGTATGTTGAAGTGGAATATTTTATTGCCTTGTGCGAAATTCCATTACCGCAACTAAGCGATTTCCCTGTTAAGAGTTTTCCGGGGCTTAGAAATATCTGTACAAAGTTTACCGAGAAAGATGCGCAAACCATTAAAGAAACCGAAAAGGTAACCAACCACGATGTAAAGGCGGTTGAATATTTTTTGAAGGATAAGTTTGACGAATTGGGCCTTGAGAAATGGAAAGAGTTTATCCATTTCGGGTTGACATCGCAGGACATTAACAACACCTCGGTGCCGCTGTCACTTAAGGAGGCCAACGATAATGTTTACCTGCCAGGTATAAAAAAGATTGTATCGCAGCTTGAGCAACTTGCCACCAATTGGAAGGACATACCGGTACTTGCACATACCCACGGGCAACCTGCATCGCCCACTATTTTAGGTAAGGAAATAATGGTATTTGTTGAGCGCATAAAGAACCAGCTTGACCTGTTTGACCATATACCCTATAGCGCTAAGTTTGGAGGAGCCACAGGCAATTTTAACGCGCACCAGGTAGCGTATCCGCATATAGACTGGGTACAGTTTGCCAATGACCTTGTTACGCGCAAACTGCATTTAAAGAGAAGTAAACACACCACGCAGATTGAGCACTACGATAACATAGCGGCACATTTTGATGCAATGAAAAGGATAAACACCATCCTTATTGATCTTAGCCGCGATATGTGGGCCTACATATCCATGGAATACTTTAAACAAAAAGTGAGCAAGAACGAAGTAGGCTCCTCAGCCATGCCACATAAGGTAAACCCCATTGATTTTGAAAACGCTGAAGGTAACCTGGGTATTGCCAATGCTTTGTTTGAACACCTGGCTGCAAAACTTCCTATTTCAAGATTACAACGTGATCTGACGGATTCCACCGTTTTAAGGAACATAGGCGTTCCTATCTCTCACACCTTGATAAGCATTTCATCTTTAGAAAAAGGCCTGTCAAAACTTTTGTTGAATGAAGAAGCTATTAATGGTGACTTAGAAGCCAACTGGGCAGTTGTTGCAGAAGCCATCCAAACGGTTTTAAGGAGAGAAGGCTACCCCAAACCCTATGAAAAACTGAAAGAACTGACCCGGGGAAATAATCACATCAATAAAGAAAATATTCAAATATTTATTTTACATTTGGATGTTAGCGATACTATAAAGGA